>NZ_BAAJXA010000016.1:0-210837 GCF_057537855.1 Streptomyces diversicolor | reverse complement strand
AGGAGCAGTTCGAGGTCGCCCATGGCGCTTTCGACCTGAGAGGATGGCTCGTCGACCCGTATGACCCGGGAGAAACGCTCGCCCAACACGATCCGTACGCGCACGGCATGCAAGCCAACCGGCCCCTACCCGGTCGCAGGTTTCGCGATACTGCCCGGGCAACCACCGACTCAAACGGTCTTGCCCTGGTCACTCAGGACGGGACGATCGTTGCCCACGCAGAGCAGTGGTCGGACCCTGGCCACGGCAGCGACGAACGTCAATCCACCTCGCGTGGATACCGGGTTCACGTCGATCGGGCAGCGCTGCTGAGCCATCTCGCTCACACCGGCACCAACCTCATCCTGGAGGTCCAGATTGGACGGCACCGATCAGACGCCGGCGGAAGCACCTATCGTGCCCCCAGAAGCAGGATCTACCTCATCGATGCCGACGGCCGAGTCACCGCCAACTGACGCTGTCACCGACCTCGGGGAACGCATTCTCACCGAACTCGGAGAGGAGCACACCAACAACACTCTGACGCGCTGGCTTGCCCACCACACCGCCCGCCTCATCGAAGCAGCGGATCAGGCACAAGCGGCCAATGCGCCCGATGCCGACGCCCGGAGTGCCCAGGCACGAGAGGCCATCCTGCAACTCTGGCAGGCCCGCTCGAACTGGCCCAGCGGGTGGCCACCTCCTCAGGCGGCCGAGATGGCCAAAGTGCTGGACGGGCTGCCCTCTCTGGACGATGAGAAGTGGGCCCGCGCTACTGTCCCGGCGCGACTCCACGACATCCACCATCATGTCCTCGCGGCACTCGCCGACCTGGCCACGGGCGGTGCCTCCGTGGACATCGAGCAGGCATGGCTTGCCGCGTATGGCGACCACCTCAGTGAGGACGAAGCCGTAATGCTCCGGCGCGCCGCTGGAAAGCCTAGGCGCCTGGACGCATTGCTGCACTTCAACAGCCTGCACGTATTCCTAGACATGGATGCAGAAGAAGGCGATGAGCATGCCACGGATGCCGTCGTCGACGGCAGCGACGAACATCCGCTGGTCAAGCTCGCTGACGCATACCGTGACGTAGTCCTCGACTTACTGCAATCCTCCAGTGCCACTGAGACAGCCATCGATGAGCCTGTGCCCGACGATGAAAGCCGACACGGTGGCACAGCGCCCTCGCATGCCTCGCCGGCTGATGGCGCGTCTGGAGTTGCAGGGGACCGAGACCAAGGAAGTGCTTCAGCATGAGGTAATTCGCCTGTTGGTACTTCCGTCGAGGGTGTCCTACCGGTTGGTCTACGGGCTGTAAAGTGATCGTTTCACGCCAGTTATGTGGCTCTATCTGCCGACCTACCAGTCCATCTCGACCTGCACTGGTGTGCTCGTGGTGATCTCGTTGCGAGTTTCCGGTGTGGTAAGGACCGGGATATCCAGCTTATTCGCGATCGGCGTGTAGAGGTCGGTCTCGACTTCGTCGGTTGTCAGTGAGACCAGAAGGGCGTACCGCACGGGCCGACCGACGCGGTCGGTGCGGTTGTGGCTCTTCCACCAGCCACCGGAAGGATGGACGGCCAGGACACCGCAGTCGGCCAGCTCCGCCGCCGATCCGTGCCAGACATCGGTGTGGAGCGATCCCTGATTACGGCCTTGGGGACCGACCAGCCAGTTCTTGTCCCCCTCGAAGGCCTTGGCGTGAGAAGGGGTATCGCTTTCGGCCTCGGCCTGGGCGGTGATGCGTCGCTCAAAGCCGTCCACGGATTCGCCGGGTGCTCTGATCGCGAAGCGGAGCCGTTGGGAGGCGTAGCTGTACCTGCCCCGCATACCGAGGCGCCCCGGATTCGGCTCGATGAAGTACGACAGTGTCACCCGGAGAGCGACAGTGGCGGCATCCAGCTCCCGCAACTGCTCCAGTGGCCACGGCAGTTCGTGGAACTGGAGCTCTGCCAGGCGCACGCCGCCGTTGTCTCTCCGGTACGGGATCAGCTGGCTCTGCACGATGAGGGTGACGGCGTTGGCGGCGCTGGACAGCACCCGCTCTGCGCTCGGCACACCCCAGCCGTAGCGGCGGATGACCTGCTTCATCAACTCCTTCTTCGCCAGCTTGGGGCGACCGGTCTTCGTGTACAGGCCGTCACCCAGCATCGCGGGAGTCCAGCGCGCCTCGTGCACCAGCAGCCCACGTACGGCCTCCGGTGACAGGCCGGGGTAGGCGGCATGGGCGAGAGCGGCGAGGCGGGCGGCCTGGGCGGTAGCGGCGCTGGTTGCGTTCGCGGAGGAGATCTGCCGGAAGAAGTCCTTGCCGGTCGTGGTCACACTGACCACTGGATGGGCGTCCAGCAGGGTCTCGCCGGGGTCGACCAGGAGGTTGCCGCCCTCCATGACGATGTCCGGTTTGACCACGGGCGTTCCGGTCAGAGCGACCGACGTACGGCTGAAGGGTGAGAGCTGACCAGGGGCAGCGAGTGGCCGGAAATCCGCGAAGGACGGATCCTCGGGAACACCGGTGAGCTCGGTGAAGGCTCCGACAGTGAGGATGTTGTGGGCCTGAGCCGGCTCCTCGATCCGCGAGAGGTCACACATCGTCAGATGGTCCAAGCGCCCCTGCGGAGTGCGGATGTCCGGCGGCTCCAGACCCCTGATGTTGCCTGCGCTGACCACGATCAGCCGTGAGGCATTCGGATCGGGAGCCCCGATCAGCTCGATACGGTCCTCGTGGGCCACCACGTCGGTTCCGGCGGCGAGTGCGTCAAGGGCGGCGGACCACAGGGTCGGAGTCCCGTCGACCCCGTTCTTGCCGTCCCTGGACTGATCGGTGACCGCCATGGAGAACACACGGGCACGCGGCGGACCTGCGCTCAAGGCCTCGATCTCGGCCGTCGCCACCGCGTTCGCCGTCACCTCGGCGTAGGTACGCGGGTGTGCGGGGTCCCCTGTCACGCCGTCCAGGATCTTCACGGACTCCAGTCCGTGCGTCAGTGCCACGGGGTCCGCACTCTCCAGCGGTCCGGCGAGATCTCCGTAGAGGGCGAGGCCGGCCATCTCGGAGCCGTGGCCGTGCCGGTCCGCCGCGGTGTGATATGGCAGCGCGCTATGCGCCCGTCCGTGCAACGAGGCTTTCAGCAGCGGGTGTTCCTGGTTCACCCCAGTGTCCAGGACGCACACCGTGGGAGCCTCTGGCGAGGCGGCCTCGACGCGTTCGGCAAGGTTGTCCACCAGCTCGTGCTGGAGGGAGCGGTCTACGGAGTGGAGTTCCTGGGCGAAGGTCGGCCGACGGATCTCCACAGGAGTGGCGTTGGTCCCCATGAGAGCCTGCAGGTCTTCCCCGGAGGCATGCACATGGGCGACGAGTCGCTCGCCGACTGCCAGAGCGACCTCTGTCACGGACCAGTGATGCTCCGAGGCCAGCTCCCGCAACGTCGCGACGGGATCGGATTCAACGATCTGTGGGTCGAACCACAGTTCCCACCAGCGGTGCTCGTCGAGTGGCGGCAGTGGATCAGCTTCCTGCCACAGATGCTTGAAGAGGGCTCGCTGGACCTTCTCCATGTTGGCGACCAGCGGGGCTTGCTTGGGAGCGCCGCTGGCGGTGTCCTCGGTGAACTGCTTGATACGGCGTGAGAGATCCCCGACCTTCTCGTACGGGACCCAGACCAGTGCATCCTCGGGACGCTCGTCGGTGCGCGGATGGACGCTCATCAGCGTCAGCCCCGAGCTGTCGAGGGCCTCCAGCTTGAGGACGTGTCCGGCCGCGGCCTCGACACGAACCGCGAAGCCGTCCGCCCGGTACGACTCGGGGATCTCGGCACGGGCGCCCTCTGCCTCGTCGCGGGCCTGTTCCAGGCCACCGACCAGGCGGGACACGTGCCCCTGCCGGTCGGCGGACCGATCCATCGGGGCCTTCTCCCTGGCCGGCCGGGGCTGCTTGGGCCGCAAGGTGCGAGCAGGCCAGGGAACGATGAGATGCGGAGCGGTAGGGGACGAGTGCGGCTCAGGCATGGTGAAGCGCGCGCCGCTCACTCAGAGCATCCAGCAACAGGCGATCGTCGATCACGTCAGCACCCCCCAGGATGGCCTGCTTGGCAGCGGACTCGGCAGCCTTCACGAGTTCCGCATGGCTCAACCCGGCCACGCTCTTGGTTACAGAGGGCCACCGTACTGCGCTGGTGTCCATTCCCGCGAGTCTCCTGCGCATCACCTCCACCGCCTGCTCCGGCGTGGGCGCCTCGTAGGCGATCACCAGATCGAAGCGCCTGAACAGCGCCCGGTCCAGGATCTCGTGGTGGTTGGTGGCCGCCACAACGAGGCTCTCCGAGGGGGCCTCGTCCAGGAACAGCAGGAAGGAGTTGAGGATGCGCCGTGCCTCGCCCACGTCGTTGCCAGCGGCTCGCTGTGCACCCAGCGCATCGAACTCATCGAACAGGTATACGGCGCGGGTCTGCGCCACGGCGTCGAACACCAACCGCAGCTTCGACGCTGTCTCACCCATGAAACGGCTGATCAGCGCGTCCAGACGGATGGTGAACAGCGGCAGGGACAGCTCGCCGGCCAGCGCGGCCGCCGTCATACTCTTGCCGGTTCCCGGCGGACCTGAGTGCAGAATCCGATGAACGGGAGTGAACCCGAAACGCTCCAGTCGAGCACGCTGCCGCTGCTCGTGAAGTACGCGATCCAAGGTGGCCCGTAGATCAGCAGAGAGCGTCATATCGTCGAGCCGGATATCGGGATACCAGGCGGTCAACAGGCTGGACAGTTCCCCACGGGGCTGGACCACAGGCGTCGGCCCGACGGTGCTCAGGGTCTTCGCGCCCTGCTGCCGCATCGATTCGACGAGTTCTTTCAGCTCTGTTGCGAACTTGCCGTGTCCCTGGCGGGCGGACTTGGCGGCCACCTGCAGGGCGATGCTGTAGAAACGGTCGTCGTCGGCGTCGGCGTGTGCTCGCACCAGAGCTTTGAGATGTTCGGCGCTGGCAGCCATCCGCGTCACACCTCCCCGAGCAACCGGTGCGGCCCACCGTAGCCGCTGCCACTGACAACGCATCGTACGAGGATCTCGTCCCACGCACCCACTCGACGAAACCGTCCACGCCTCTCTATTCGGTCTCGATGGCATCGTTGTCGAACGGTGGGAGGGGGCGCTCGGCTGGGCGGGGTAACTCCAACTCTTGCTGTACACGCTCACGGCGCCGCTTGGGGAACTCGCTCAGGAGCAGCCACCTCCCGGCATCCGGATCCGGGCCCGGCACCAGCCACGCAGGGACGCCGCTGAGCAGGCCGCGCAGGCACATGTCGGACGTCCCGCCCGATCCAGGATCGAACTGACCGTGGAACGCAATGACCAGCGACGGCCGCCCCGTCAGCATCCGCGTGTTCCGCTCAGGCCCCGCCAGCCGCCACGTCTTGGGTCTGGCGTGACGCTCGGTCTCCCAGTCCACGGGATAACACCGATGCCGGTCCACACCCAGACCCCTTCGCCGGCACCACCGGTGCGCCGCGCGGTCGGCACCGTTCGCAGCGCCCTCGATCACGATGAGCCGATCACCGTAACGGGCTGCCAGGCGGTCCAGCACTGCGGCGACGGTTCCAGGCCAGAGCCACCTACGATCTCCGCACACAATTACACGGGGATCAGTCAATTCCATGGCGCTCATCATCCTCACAGCCGTCTTCGCTGGCCTGTGTGTTTTCGAGCCGCGTAAGTTCCCGCTCGCTGATCAATGCTGCGATCTGGCCAGAGTCGTCGGCAAAAGTGACCCGAGTGCCAGAAGCCGAGACCCTCCGTACAAGATTCGCCAAAGACAGAGGAAGCCTCGATACCGCGACTCGGTCGCTGGAATCCAACGGTGACTCCAGCCAAGCGCAACTGTGCAGCAGGAATCCCAGTGCACATTCTTGTGCCACTCCGTTCGTGGACCGGCCGCGGGCCAATGCCTCTTTGATCGCATCGCTCAGGAACTCTTCCGTGTTCTTCCCCGCCGCCTTGGCCCACGAACGGATTCGTCTCTTCACCCCAGGCGTGAACGGAATACTCATCCGGAGCATCCCGTCCGGCCCAGGAAAGAGAGTGCACAGCACGTCGATCGGCAGAGAGTCCTCAAGCCGCCGCCACACTTTCTTGATGGCCTGCTCCTGGTTCCGTGCGGAGACGAGTACGGCAATGTTCTTACCGTCCTGTGAGGATGCCATCGGCATTCCGCTGAGCCATTGTGCTGATTTCAGCTCAACCCCTCCCATGGTCCGGGTCAGGATGATTTCGATAGCGTGCAAGGGCATGGTGGGCTCCAGCTCAGTAGAGAGAGATCGGGCCGTCGGGAAGCCAGCCTTCGACATAACCGGAAACAAGGAGGCCCACACCTTCAGGAGAGACCTCTCTACTGCGGGCCTTAAGATCGTTGATCCCCCACCTGGTGTGCGATGGGGAGGATCGCTGGAATGAATCCGACTCGCCAGAGCTGATCCTCACGATGAATACGTGAGAAATAGTGTGACGGTCATGCTCCCAGCATTCAGGCTCACGAGTTTCGCGAACTCCGTAGACGGATCCGAAGCGGGGGCTGCTGATGTGAAACCGGTCGGCGAGATGTCGGGCGGCGCCGTCTCTGAAATCCATGCCTGGCGCGAGAAGTGTTTGTGGAACTGTCCAGCCGCTGCAGCAGCCGCCGCACAGCAGCAGACGGTTTTGCTCGTCCAGCAGGAGCAGGTAGACGCGACGATCGGCAACTGACCGTGAGGTGGGCATGCAGCACGACTGAACGGCTAGCTACTCAAGTAGCAACCTGGGTGCCGCCCAGTGGGTGAGTGCTTCATCAGGCCGGCCTGAAGGTGCGCCGCGAAGGGCTGCTGACGTATCACCGCCGGACTGCACAGGTGGCAGCTGATCGAGCCTTGCGCCGTCACGCACGATACGTGTCACGACCTGCGGAAACGCGCAGATGACGTTTGAGATTCAGGCTGCGGCGTTTTGGGGCTCTACAGAGCACCGGGCCTGACCTGCGGCGACGGAATTTCCCGCAGATCCCACGAAGGCGGGGGTCTGTCGGGAAATGGGCTGCGGTGGGTGGACCGCGCTCAGTTGGGATCCCGGCAGAGCTGTGGTGATGCGGTCGGTGAGGACTGCGCCACCGCAGTCAGTGTAGCGGGTGGCCTGGTGGCGGTAGGCGACTTGCGGGGGTCGGGGCGACGGCCGACTACGTGTGGTTGCCGAGGCGGATGCGTCGTCGCGGGGTGTGCGTCGCGCTGTTGCCGGCCTCGCCAGCTGGCTTTGCCGGCCTCACCAGGCTGACGTTGCCTTGTATGGCTAGGAGCTGTTCGAGATTCGAGCGGGGTGAGCCGGCCCACGCGTCCCGGCAGGCTCGGCGAGTGGTCTTCCGGATGCCCGGCGCCGGGTTCGGCCTGCCTGCGAACGCCGGCGTCCTGTGGTGCGGCATGACCGGCCGTGCGGCGCAGTGGACGGTGTCGGCCATGGCGGACATCCGCGTCGGTGGGTGGATGTGTGGAGCGTGCTGGGCCTTCCGCTTCGTCCACTGCGGCGTCCTGGTCACCTCCTGTGGCGAGCCGGCCATGGGGCACCTGATCTTCGAGCGGATCGAGCGGATCGAGCGGATCGAGTGGGCTCCGGGTTGGGGCGCCGACGTTCCGTTGCCTTCGGCGGCGTCGCACTCTTCGGCTTCCGTCCGGCCTCGGCATCGCCCTTCCGAACCGGCTCTTCAGCCCCGGACGAGCACCCGCGGCTCGCCGCCCGCGTTCACCCGGTGCAAGAGTGCACTGACTGACCGCGGTCCTCGACGGGCCGCACGCTCCTGCCGTCCGCGGACATCAACCCTCACTGCACGCACTGCCCGTTCTGCCGGATGTGCCGCGCTGTGCCGTCGGTTGTCCGCGGCGGGGTTGTGGCTGGTCGCTGCCCAGGTTCTCGGCTTCGCTCGAACAGGGGGACCCCCATCGCGGCGGAGCCCCATGCGGCGGAGCCGCGCATCGATACGGCCCCGCGCCGCCCCTTCGGGGCGCTGTCGAACCGCAACGGACTTCGCCGGGCCTGCTCAGCGGTCCGCCTCCGCCGCCCGGTCGCCGCCGGTCCCGACGCGCGCGGCACGGTTCCGGCGCGGTCGTAGTGTCCGGCGACGGACCTCAACCGGGGCATCGCCGCGGCCGACGTTGCCCGAGGTGGCGCCGGACAGGGGGCCGGGCCCGCCCCTGGGAACGGGTTCTCCGTTCCATCGTGTCCCGTTCGGGCGTTCCAGGCGGAGTGGGTTTTCCCTGGTCAGGTGGTGTTTTGGCGTTCCAGCGTTCCTAACTGGCCGTCGTGCGTGGCGGCTGGGACGGATCTCCCCGCACGCTCCAGTCATCCGAGCACCACCCAGCCGAACAGCGAAGGGGAACCGCACCATGTCCGGTATCCGTAACTCCCGTACCCGTCTCGTCGGCGCCGCCGCCACCGTCGTACTCGCCGCGCTCTCCCTGACTGCGTGCAACGACGGCACGGGCGTCCATGACGAGGGTGCCTCGACCGGCGCCTCCGCCACCGCGTCGTCCTCCGCCGACGCCTCCAAGACCGACGCCTCCAAGCCCGGGGCCCCCAAGACCGACGCGCCTGCCGACGACGACGCCTCCGGCGGGCAGCAGGCCGCCGCGGGAGGTGCCGACGGCTCGAAGCCGGCCGGGAACGACGCCGCCGCGAAGGACCCGGCCTCCGCCGGCCGGCCGGTCACCTGCGAGGGCTCGAACACCAAGACCGTCGCGGCCCCGCTCAACCGGCCCGTGAACCACATGCTGCTCACCGTCACCAACACCGGCAGCAAGCCCTGCTTCCTGTACACCTACCCGGCCGTGCGCTTCGGTGAGGCCCAGTCCGTGCCGCCGGTCATCGAGGACTCCAAGCCGCAGGCCGTCGTCACGCTCGATCCGGGTCAGTCCGGCTACGCCTCCGTGAACCTGTCCGCCGCCGACGGCAGCGGCTCCGACGGCCGCACCGAGAACTCCCTGACCGTCTACTTCCACGGCCGCTCCGGCAACGAGAGCGTCGGCGCGGGCGCCCACCCGGCCCTGCCCGCCAAGGGCGTCTACGTCGACGACTCGCTCAAGGTCACCTACTGGCAGCAGTCGATGGACGACGCCCTCATCTGGTGATCAGCGCGCGCGGGACGGTTGCCGGGCGGCGGACGAGGGTCGACATCGACCTCGTCCGCCGCCCGGGCATGGGGCCCGGTGAGAAACAGGAAGCGGGGAAGCCGGATGCGGGATGAGGGATGCGGAATGTGGGAAGCCGGATGCGGGATGTGAGAAGCCGGGTGCCGGATGCGGGATGCGTTGTAGTGCGGCTGCGGCGTCAGCCCCGATCCACCCGTACCTTGTAGTCCCCGCCCGGCTCCTCGGCCGTCACCTCGACGGTGATCTTTCGGCGGGGGTCCTTGAAGGTTTCGCCCGGGCCGAACGGGGCGTCGGAGAGTTCGGCGTGGACGTTGGGGCTGCGGGTGCAGCCGCCGCTGTCGCGGTGGGCGTCGTACACCGTGATGGGGCCGCGGCCCGTGTCGATGCTCGCGTCGACCTTGTAGATGAGGACGCCGGGATGGCACACGGCCTCGTCGTTGCCGCCGGGGGTGCGCAGTTCGAGGGCGTAGCCGGTGTGCGCGGTGAGCGGGACGAAGACGAGTTTGGGGCCGCCGGGCCGGGACATCGGGCTCAGCGTGAACTCCTTGGTGCCCTGGGTGGACGCGCAGCTGACCTGGTCGACGTCCAGCCAGCCGAGCTTCCACTTGTGCCAGCCGAGCAGGTCGTTGTTGGCGCCCCAGTCCTCGCTCATGATGTCCCAGTGGCCGACCGCGCCGCCGCCGTCCTGGGTGTAGAGGTCGGGCAGGCCGAAGACATGGCCGTTCTCGTGGGGGAGTACGCGGTAGCCGGTGCGGGCGTAGGAGCCGGAGCCGTCGTCCTGGCGGGAGTAGACGAAGGACGCGTTGGCTATCGGTACGCCGTCGGCCACGGGGGCCTCGCCGTTGCCGGCGAAGGTCACGGACAGCACGGTGTCCAGGGCGGAGGGGCCGGCGTCGGGGCTGACCAGCACGTTCAGGAGGTCGTATTTGCGGAAGTCCACGGTCGGGTCGGCGGCGGACACGATGTCCTGGACCAGTTGGCGGTAGCCCGGGTCGAAGGGGGCGCCGCGTTCTATGCCGTAGTCCTCGAACGCCTTCGGCATCCGCAGCCAGGTCGGGATGGGGGTCTCGGCGCGGTAGTCGAGATGGCCGTAGGACGCGGTGCGGAACCACTCCTGGGTCTGCGGGAAGAACTCGTGGAAGCGGTCGAGGGCGTCGCCCTCGCCGGGCGCGTCGGGGAAGTCGACCATCAAGGTCAGTGCGCGGACGGTGCCGGTGGAGCGGGCGTAGCCGCCGGCGGTGGGGACGCCCTCCGTCATCTGGACCTCGCGGGCGCCGTTGATGAGACAGGGGGCGAGGGCCGCGGTGCGGGCCAGGCCGGGGACGGAGCCGGCGCCCGCGGTGGTGGCGCCGGGTATGAGGCGTCCGGTCCCGGCGGAGGTGCTGACCGCCAGGGTCAGGGCGGTCACGGACGCGAGAGCGGCCACGCGCCGCGGGCGTATCCGACGGGCGATCGGCTGCGGCTGCGACTGCGGCTGCATGCACGGGCCTTTCGCTCCACGGCAGCCGCCGGTCTCCGGCTGCACCCTTGCGATCACCCTGAGTCGTCGGGGCGCCGGGCGCGCGCTGGAAGAGACCGAACGTGGGTTTCTCGGGCCGTATGGGTGTGATTCAGGTCACAGGAATCTTTCGGTGAGCGGGAAATAACCGGGGATCGTTTCCCCGTTTAGACCTGTGTCCGAGCGAAAACGGGGAGTCCTTCCCCGGATTCCGTGAACCAGCCCAGCAAACCGACCAGCCAGCAAACCGACCGAAGCCCAAGCACACCGAACGAGAAGCCCAGCACACCGACCGAGGAGTACGCCGTGCAGACCGCGACCGCCGTGCAGCGCAAGGCGACCAGGCCCCGCGCCGACGCCCTGCGCAACCGCGAGCGGATCGTCGGCGCCGCCCGGGAGATGTTCGTGGAACACGGCCCGGATGTGCCGTTCGACGACATCGCCCGCCGGGCCGGCGTCGGCAACGCCACGGTGTACCGCAACTTCCCCGACCGCGATTCGCTCGTGCGCGAGGTCGTCTGCTCCGTGATGGACCGTACCGCGCAGGCGGCCGAGCAGGCGCTCGCGGAGACCGGGGACGCCTTCGAGGCGCTGGAGCGTTTCGTGCACGTCGCCGCCGACGAGCGGATCAGCGCGCTGTGCCCGATGGTCTGCAGCACCTTCGACCAGAACCACCCCGATCTGAAGGCCGCGCGGGAGCGCACCGAAAACCTCATCGGGGAGGTCATGGACCGGGCCAGGGCGGCGGGCCAGCTCCGGCCGGACGTCGGCGTCGGCGATGTCATGGTCGCGGTGGCCCAGCTGTCCCGGCCGCCGGCCGGTCTGGTCTGCCTGAGCCTGGACCCCTTCGTCCACCGGCACCTTCAGCTGTTCCTGGACGGGTTGCGGGCCCCGGCCCGCTCCGCCCTGCCGGGCACGGCGGCGACCATGGAGGATCTGCGCCAGACCTGACGCTCAGTTCCGGGCCGTGGACCGGCCTTCTCGCAGCACGTCAGTCATGTCCGTCTCCGCGTACCACGACCGCTTCCGCGTCGGGCACGTTCGCTCTCCGCGCCGGTCACGGCGTCGCACACCACATCCGGCCGTCAGCGGCGACGCGCCGTCCGTTCTCGATCACTGTTCCGTCACGACGTCCCGGCCTTCCCTTGTGAAGGTCAACAAGTCCCGAAGTCCCGAAATGGGTACCCCCATGTCTGAAACAGCCTCAAAGGCCCCCGGCGTCCCCGACGCCAACCGCTGGAAAGCGCTCGTCTTCATCGCGCTCGCCCAGCTGATGGTGGTCCTCGACGCCACCATCGTGAACATCGCCCTGCCCTCCGCCCAGCAGGACCTGGGCATCTCCGACGGCAACCGGCAGTGGGTCGTCACGGCCTACGCCCTCGCCTTCGGCGGTCTGCTCCTGTTCGGCGGCCGGGTCGCCGACCTGTGGGGCCGCAAGCGCGCCTTCGTGATCGGTCTGGTCGGTTTCGCCGCGGCCTCCGCGCTCGGCGGCGCGGCGACCACCGGCGCGATGATGTTCGGCGCCCGTGCCCTCCAGGGTGTCTTCGGCGCCCTGCTCGCGCCCGCCGCGCTGTCCCTGCTCGCCGTGACGTTCACGGACGCCCGGGAGCGCGCCAAGGCGTTCGGCATCTACGGTGCGATCGCCGGTGGCGGCGGCGCCGTCGGCTTCATCCTCGGCGGCGTGCTCACCGAGTACCTGGACTGGCGCTGGACGTTCTTCGTCAACATCCCGTTCGCGGTCATCGCCGCGGCCGGCGCCTACTTCGTCATCCGTGAGCCGGAGGGCGGCCGCAACCGCTCCTCGCTCGACATCCCCGGTGTCATCCTGTCCACCCTGGGCCTGGTCTCGCTGGTCTACGGCTTCACCCGCGCCGAGTCCGACGGCTGGGGCGACTCGATGACGATCGGACTGTTCGTCGCGTCGGC
Organism: Streptomyces diversicolor; assembly: GCF_057537855.1. NCBI lineage: Bacteria > Bacillati > Actinomycetota > Actinomycetes > Kitasatosporales > Streptomycetaceae > Streptomyces > Streptomyces diversicolor. The sequence goes on along the minus strand of NZ_BAAJXA010000016.1, from coordinate 198,281 downwards.
GGTGCTGCTGCTGGCCTTCGTGGTCACCGAGGCCCGGGTCAAGGCGCCGCTGCTGCCGCTGCGCGTGATCACCGACCGCAACCGCGGCGGCGTCTACCTCTCGCTGGGTCTCGCGATCATCGCGATGTTCGGCACCTTCCTGTTCCTCACCTACTACCTCCAGGTCGTCAAGGGCTACTCGCCGATCCAGAGCGGCTTCGCCTTCCTGCCGATGGTCGCGGGGATGATCACCGGTTCGACGCAGATCGGTACCCGCCTGATGACGCGGGTCGCGCCCCGGCTGCTGATGGGTCCTGGCTTCCTGGTCGCCGCGGCGGGCATGTTCCTGCTGGCCCAGCTGGAGATCGGCTCCACCTACGCCTCGACGGTGCTGCCCGCGATGGTGCTGCTCGGCCTCGGCATGGGCACGGCGTTCATGCCCGCCATGTCGCTGGCCACGCAGGGCGTCCAGCCGCGGGACGCGGGTGTCGCCTCCGCGATGGTCAACACCTCGCAGCAGGTGGGCGGCGCGATCGGTACGGCCCTGCTGAACACGATCGCCGCCTCCGCGACGACCTCGTACATCAAGGACCACATCGCGACCGCGGCCACCGGGCAGCAGCGGCAGCTGGTCCAGCTCCAGGGCATGGTGGAGGGCTACACCAACGCCATCTGGTTCGCCGTCGGCATCCTGGTGGTCGCCGCGGCCATCGCCCTGACCCTCGTCAACGCCGGCCGTCCCGGCGGCGGCGCGGCGGCCACGGGCGAGGGCGTCGAGGACGACGTGGCGGTGCCGGTGGTCGCCCACTGAACCGCCCGGGTACCCGCTCGGCCTGCGTCGTGCGGGCGCGGAAGGGGACGCCGCGCGCGTACGACGTCCGGGACCTGCCCGGTGCTCCGGGTGAGGTCCGGGGCCTGCCCCGGCTCCCTGCGGGAGCGGCTCAGCGGAGCCAGGGCAGGTCCGCACCCGCTTCGTTCGGCTGAAGGCCCTCGGCGACGATCTCCATGATCTCGCCGAGGGCCTTCTGCTGCTCGGGGGTCAGCCGCTCGAACAGCGCCTGGCGCACGGCCGCCACATGGCCGGGCGCGGTGCGCCGCAGCACCTCGCGGCCGTCCTCGGTCAGCACCGCGAACTGGCCGCGCTTGTCGGCGGGGCAGTCCTCGCGGCGCACCCAGCCGTTCTTCTCCAGGCGGGCGACGGCGTGCGAGAGGCGGGAGCGGGTGATCTTCGCCTTCATGGCCAGCTCGGTCATGCGCAGCCGGCGGCGCGGGGCCTCGGCGAGCTGGACGAGCAGTCCGTAGTAGATGTGCGGCATGCCCGCGTCACGCTGCAACTGGCGGTCGAGGTGGTCCTCCAGCAGGGTGGTGGCGTTCAGGTACGAGCGCCACACGCGCTGTTCCTCGTCGGTGAGCCAGCGGTGCTGCGGGGTGGAGCCGGGTGCCGTGTCCATGAGGTCCACTGTACGAGGCATCTCCTTGAAACTTGAACAAGTCGGGCGTACGGTCTCGGGTGAGAGCTTGAGGTTTAAAGCAACTGGACGCGGGGCGCCCTGCCGCCCGGTCCACCGGAGGGAGCCGCCGTCATGTCCGCCGCCGCGCAGGAACGCATGCCCGCCCTCTATCTGAGCCACGGCGCGCCGCCGCTCGCCGACGACCCCGTCTGGCCCGGCCAGCTCGCCGCCTGGTCCGCCGCCCTGCCGCGGCCCAAGGCCATCCTCATGGTCTCCGCCCACTGGGAGGAGGCGCCGCTCGCCCTCGGCGCCGTCCGGACCGTCCCCCTCGTCTACGACTTCTGGGGCTTCCCCGAGCACTACTACCAGGTCACCTACGCGGCGCCCGGAGCCCCGGAGCTGGCCGAATCCGTGCGCAAACTGCTGCGCGCACCCGGCACCCCGGTCCAGGACATCCCGGACCGCGGCCTCGATCACGGCGCGTACGTCCCCCTCGTCGAGATGTTCCCCGCGGCCGACATCCCCGTCCTGCAGATTTCCATGCCGACCCTCGACCCGGTGCGCCTGATGGAGATCGGCCGCAGGCTGGCGCCGCTGCGCGACGAGGGCGTGCTGATCGTCGGCTCCGGCTTCTTCACCCACAACCTGGCCGCGCTGCGCCATACCGGCGGCGGGGTGCCCGCCTGGTCCTCCGAGTTCGACGACTGGGGCCGCCGGGCCCTCGAAGCCCGCGACTGGGACGCCCTGCTCGACTTCCTCGACAAGGCACCGGCCGGCCGCTACGCGCATCCGCGCACCGAGCACTTCGCTCCGCTGTTCGTGACCATGGGCGCGGCGGACGACGGCGCGGGCCCGGCCGTACCCAAGTCGGTGATCGACGGCTTCTGGCTGGGAATGGCGAAGCGCTCGGTCCAGTTCGGCTGAGCGCGGTGGCGGGCCTTGACGGAGGGGGCGCGGCTGAGGGTGGTGCGGTGGTTGGTGCGGTTCCGGTGACTGGTGTGGTCGTGGGGGTCCCCGGGGACTGTTCTTCGGCGTGTGCGGGGTGCGTCCCGGTGGTGGTCGGGGACGTGGCCCGCCGCTGGTGCGTGGCGAGGCGCCGGTCGGCGGTGCTGGGCCGGTGTGGCCAAGCAGGTCCGGTGACGTCCCTTGCGGTTCGACAGCTTGGGTGCCGGGCGGCGCTCGGCGGTCAGAGTTCCTTTTCGTACCAGGAGACGTCCCAGTAGCGGCCGAACTTGCGGCCCACTTCGCGGTACGTGCCGACGTACCGGAAGCCGAAGCGTTCGTGCAGCCGCGTGGACGCCGTGTTCGGCTGGGCGATGCCCGCGTAGGCGCGGTGCAGGTCCTGCCCGGCCAGGGCCTCGAAGAGCGCCTTGTAGAGCAGCGTGCCGATGCCGCGGCGGCCGGCGCGCGGGGCGACGTACACCGTGGTCTCCACCGAGGTGCCGTACGCGGGCTTCGCACGGTAAGGGCTCGATGTGGCGTAGCCCAGAATTTCCTGAGAGTCCGCGGCCACGGCAACCATCAGACGGTACGGACCGTCTTCCGGATGGGAGAGCAGCCAAGGACGACGCTCTTCCGCGGTGAAGATCGCGGTGTCGAATGTGATCGGGGTCTCGCGTACGTAGTGGTTGTAGAGGTCCGTGAGCGCTTCGAGATCGCCCTCGGCCCCCGCCCTGACCTGCACATCCGTACGCTCCGACGGCATCGCTCCTCCTCGTGTGGCGGCACAGGGTACTGCATGATCAGAAAAACTGGGGGGCGGGTTGGGAATTCTGTCCGGATTCCAGTCGTTGTTTCCTTCGAATGCAGGGCACTCAACGAGAGTCCGAGGAGTTCTCTGAGTGCTGAGCGTTCAGCAGGACCACCCGCCGGCCCTCTCCCGGCCCCGGCTGCGGCCGGACCGGGGGACCCCGATTCGAAAGGGAGCACGCATGGCAACCCGTGCCGTCGCCCGTCGTCAGTCCGCCCCTGGGGGTGCCTCCCAGACCTCTGGGGCAGAGACGGCCAACTCGGCAAGCAGCGTCCGCGTCCGTGGCGGCGAGATCGCCGACCGCGACCTCGTCGGCATGTACCTCGACGAGATCGCGCGTACGCCGCTGCTCGACGCCGCCAAGGAAGTCGAGCTGTCCCAGACCATAGAGGCGGGTGTGTTCGCGCGGCAGGTCCTCGACGGCGAGGAGGAGTCCCGCACGGACGCCACCCGCGAGGAGCTTCAGGCCCTGGTCGACGCGGGGGAGCGGGCCAAGGACGTCTTCATCCGGTCCAACCTCCGCCTGGTCGTGGCCGTCGCCCGGCGCTACCCGCGCAGCGGCCTGCCGCTGCTGGACCTGATCCAGGAGGGCAACGCCGGCCTGGTGCGCGCGGTCGAGAAGTTCGACTACCGCAAGGGCTTCAAGTTCTCCACGTACGCGACATGGTGGATCCGCCAGGCGATCACCCGCTCCATCGCGGACCAGTCCCGCACCATCCGCCTGCCCGTCCACCTGGTCGAGGAACTGGGCCGCATCCGACGGGTGCAGCGCGAGTTCAACCGGGAGAACGGCCGCGACCCCGAGCCCGCGGAGATCGCCACCGAGCTGGGTTCCACGGCGGAGCGCGTCACCGACGTGCTCGACTGGGCCCGCGACCCGGTCTCCCTGAACATGTCGGTGGACGACGAGGGCGAGACCCAGTTCGGCGATCTGCTGGAGGACACCTCGGCGGTCTCGCCCGAGCAGTCCGTGCTCACGCTGCTGCGCAGCGAGGGTCTGGACGAGCTGATCGGCCGCCTCGACGAGCGCACGGCCTCCATCATCAAGATGCGCTACGGCATCGAGGACGGCCGGGAGCGTACGCTGACCGAGGTCGGCAAGGAGCACGGCCTGACGCGTGAGCGCATCCGCCAGATCGAGAAGCACGCGCTGCTGGAGCTGAAGAAGCTGGCCCGCCAGACCGGTTTCGACGCGGCCGCGTGAGCGGCGGGAGCCGGATGTGCGGGGCGCGCGGCTCCTTCGCCGCAGGCGCCGTGCGACCGTCGCCTCCCGCGTGCGCCGGGTGGCGGAAGACCGCGCAAACATGGCTGTGTACCGTCGCTTCAACTCCCCGGGCCCCGGGAACAAACTCTCCGGGCCCAGGAGTTGGGGATCGGGGGCCCGGACCCGCGGCCCGTGGCCGCCCATGGTCCCTTGAACCACGTCCCGACGCACTCCCCCCGGCGCCGGGACCTTCCCAGAGCCGGGCTTCGGCGCCTATCCCCCCCGGGCGCCGAAGCCCGGTTTCTTCTTGCCTTCTCCTTGCCCCCGTCACCCGCGCCGCCCGCCGGCCGTCGCGGCGTTCCAGCCGTTCCAGTCGTTCCAGTCGTTCCTGCGGCTGAGGCGTGCCGGTGGGGCACCCCGTACCTGAACCACGGGGTGGCCCACCGAATGGCAGATTCTGCCACAGGGGCATAGCCTGCCGACGTGAGCATGGCGAGTCCCCTCGACCCCGGTTCCGACCAGGCGCTTTCCGGGCTGCCGGGAGCTGTCTCCGGCTCGTTGACCGAGCGGCGCAAGGCGGAGACCCGCAGGGAGATCGCCCGCGCGGCGGCCCGGCTCTTCGCCGGCCAGGGCCTGCGGGCCACCCGCGCCGAGGACATCGCCCAGGCCGCCGGCATCGCCCCGCGCACCTTCTACCGGTACTTCGCCACCAAGGAGGAGGCCGTCGCCCCGCTCTACGCGGCGGGCGCCCAGCGCTGGGCGGAAGCCGTCCGCACCGCTCCGGCCGACCTCCCGCTGCCCGCGGCCCTGGAACACGCCACCCGCTACGTCCTGACTCCCGGCAGCGGGGTCTCCGCCGCCTCCTGGGAATGGGTCCGCACCCTTGTGCGCCTCACCCACACCAGCCCCGCGCTGCGCCGGGTGTGGGCCGAGGTGTGCCAGACGGCGGAGCGGACACTGGCGGACGTCCTCGCGTCCCGCCTGCGCCCACCGACCACCACCGCGGGCCCTGACGACCCGGACGCCGAACCCGCTTCCGGATCCGGTGGCCCGGACGCCGGTCTCGCCTCTGGCCCCGATGGACCCGATGGCGAACTCCCCTCCGGAGTCGATGCCCCCGGAACCGCTTCCGGAGCCGACGTCTCCGGACCCGAGGTCGGACCCGATGTCTCCGTTGGCGCCGTGGTCTGCGCGGAACTGCGGTTCGGCGCGGCGGTGGCGAGCGCGGCGGTGCGGGTGGCCGTCGAGTCATGGGCCGCTGGCTCGGCGGCGGCCACGGGCGAGGAGGGCCCCGCGGCACTCGCCCTGCGCAACCTGGCCGCACTGCACGGCTTCCCGTGGCCGAGCACCTGAGCCAGGCGCGCGGCAGCGCGGGCCGGGTGTCCGGCCGGGTGCCCGCGGGGCCCGTCGGCTGCCTGGTCGCGGTGACTGCGGTGACCCAGGTGGGGCGGTCGGCGGCCCGGCCAGGGAGACCGTCGTCATCACGTAGGTCGGTCGGGTTCTGGCTGGGGTGAACGCGGTGAACCCGGTGCCCAGGCGGGCCGGTCGGCCGGTCGCCTGGGTGACAGCGGGGTGCCGTCGGCGGTCTGAACCGGCCCCGCGCTGCCGGGAGTTGTGGGGTCGTCTTGCGGTCAGCCCGCGGCGTGTGTGAGGCGGGCTGCCAGCTTTCGTACGCACTCGATGAGGTGCGGCGGCTCCCGGACGGTGAACTCGTGGCCGACGAGGGCCAGCCGCAGCGCGAGCCAGTCCACGGGCTCGCCACTGGTGCCACGTACCACACAGCCCCCTCCGTCGGCCGGCTCCGGCGTGCCGAGCCAGGCGGGCAGGCGCGGGGCGACGACGTCCGCCGGCGCGGCGAAGGCCACCACGAACCCGTACGTCTCCTGCCGCCGGTGGATCGACCGCCGCAGATACTCCGCCGCACCGCCCGTCGGCAGCTCCCGCGGAGCGAACCGCGTCCCGGTCGCGAACGGCTCGCCGACCCGGTCGACCCGGAACGTGCGCCAGTCGTCCCGGTCGAGGTCGTAGGCGACGAGGTACCACCGCCGCCCGGTCGACACCAGCCGGTACGGCTCCGTCAGCCGCCGCGACTGCGACCCGTCCCCGGCCCGGTAGGCGAACCGCAGCCGCTCACGCCCGGCCACCGCCGACGCCATCACGGTCAGCGTCTCCGGCGCGATGCTCGCCCCGTCCCCGCTGGTCAGCGGGGTCGTCGCGGCCTGGAGGGTGGAGACCCGGTGGCGCAGCCGGGACGGCAGCACCTGTTCCAGCTTGGCCAGCGCCCGCACCGACGCCTCGTCCACGCCCGCCACCGCGTGCCCGGCCCCGGCCCGCAGCCCGACCGCGATCGCCACCGCCTCCTCGTCGTCGAGCACCAGCGGCGGCATCGCCTTGCCCGCCACCAGCCGGTACCCGCCGTCCGCGCCCATGGTCGCCTGCACCGGATAGCCCAGCTCCCGCAGCCGGTCGATGTCCCGGCGGACCGTACGACGGGACACCCCCAGCCGCTCGGCCAGCTCGGCGCCGGGCCACTCGCGGGGCGTCTGGAGAAGGGAGAGCAACTGAAGGAGCCGGGCCGGGGTGTCCGTCGTCATGAGTCCTCCGCGGTCGTGAGCGCCGTCGGTGCGCCGCCGTCATGTCCGCGAGCATGCCGCAGAACTAGGACACGATCCGACCTACTAGGCTTCTAGCTTCCTCCGCATGACCTCCACCGAGACCCATCCCGCACCAAGCACGGCACCAAGCACGGCACCGACCGCGGCACCGACCGCGGCACCCACCGCAGAACCAGCCCCCGCACCCGGCCCCGCTCGGCCCGCCGCGGGCGACCGCCGCCGCTGGTACGCGCTGGCGATCGTGATGACCGCGGCCTTCATGGACCTGGTCGACGTCACGATCGTCAACATCGCGATCCCGTCCATCCAGCGGGACGCCGGCGCATCCTTCAGCCAGATCCAGTGGATAACCGCCGGTTACGCCCTCGCCTTCGCGGCCGGTCTGATCACCGGCGGACGCCTCGGTGACATCCACGGCCGCAGGCGGCTCTTCCTCGTCGGCATCGGCGGCTTCACGCTCGCGTCCGCGCTGTGCGGCTTCGCCGTCGACCCGGAGATGCTGGTCGCCTCCCGCATCCTGCAAGGAGCGATGGCGGCGCTGATGGTGCCGCAGGTCCTGTCGATCGTGCACGCCACCTTCCCGGCGCACGAACGCGGCAAGGTCTTCGGGCTCTTCGGCGCGATCGTCGGGCTCGGCGCCGTGTCAGGACCGCTGCTCGGCGCGCTGCTGACCGAGTGGAACCTGTTCGGTCTTGAGTGGCGGCCCATCTTCCTGATCAACCTGCCGGTGGGCGTCGTGGCCTTCCTGCTGGGGCGGCGGTTCATCACGGAGTCACGCGCCCCGCGGGCCCTCAGACTGGACCTGGTCGGCGTCGCGCTGGTCACACTGGGCCTGCTGATGCTGCTCTACCCGCTCACCCGGGGGCGCGAGCTGGGCTGGCCGCTGTGGGGTCATGCGTCGATGGCCGGCGCGCTCGTCGTCTTCGCGGTGCTGGTGGCCTACGAACGACGCAAGGGCGCCCGGGACGGCTCGCCGCTGGTCGAACTGTCGCTGTTCCGGGTGAAGAGCTTCGCGGCGGGCATCGCGGTGCAGACGGTGTTCGGGATCGCGCTCGGTGTCTTCTTCCTGGTGTGGACGCTGTACATGCAGACGGGCCTCGGCTGGAGTCCGCTGCGGGCCGGGCTGACCGGCGTGCCCTTCTCGATCGCCGTCTCCACCGCGGCCGGCCTCTCGGTGCAGAAGCTGGTGCCGCGCTTCGGCCGCGGGGTGCTTCAGGCGGGCGCGCTGGTGATGGGGCTCGGCGTGCTGCTCTATCTCGCGGAGTCGCAGCGGTACGGGCTTGGCATCGCCCCCTGGCAGATGGCGCTGCCGCTGGTGGTCATGGGCGCCGGCATGGGGCTGATCGTCGCCCCGCTGACGGACGCCGTCCTGTCCGAGGTGCCGCGCGAGCACGCCGGTTCGGCGTCCGGTCTGATCAACACCGTCCAGCAGATGGGCAACGCGCTCGGCCTCGGGCTGGTGTCGGTGGTGTTCTTCGGGGTGATCGACGACGGGCTGCCCCCCGCCCGGGTGGGCCCGGCCTTCGTGAACGCCTTCCAGCACGCGCTGGGCTGGGTGGCCGCGGTCCTGGGCGTCATCTTCCTCCTGATGTTCGCCCTGCCACGCCGTCCCGCGCACCACCCGGAGGGACCCGAGCAGGAGCCGACCCGGGCCCACTGAACGCGCGGCGCGCGCCGGGTCTGGGGCCTGTGCCACGTCCGGTGCGGCGGCCGGGTCCGGTGTGCCTGGGGAGTCTGGGGCGTGCGCCGAGCCCCGCGCGGCCCGCCGGGACGGGGCGATCCGGTGAACACCGCCCACGAGCGTCCCTCCCGAACAGGCCCCGGCGCCACGAGGCCCCGGGGCCTCCCCGCGCCAGAGACGCCGCCAAGGCCCCCGCCCGTCCACACGCCCGGCGCTCGACCACCACCTCCGCGCCAGGCACCACGCCCGGCGCTCGACCACCACCTCCGCGCCAGGCACCACGCCCGGCGCTCGACCACCACCTCCGGGCCAGGCACCACGCCCGGCGCGTGCGCCGGGTCGGGTGCGTGCGCGGGGCCCGGGCCTGCGCCTCTGGGGCGCGCGCCGGGCCCGGGGCCTGTGCCGGTGCAGACCCTGTCGGGCCCGTGGAAGTCCGGTTGTGTCTGGTTGGTGTCTGGGGCTGTTTACTTTCCGGAAATTCGGGCGTAGCCTCCAGGAGAAACCACACGTTCGGGCATGGTTCGGAGGCAAGTGGGCATGTACGCACCGGAGCGGCAGCAGGAGATCCTGCGGCTCGCCCGTGAGGGCGGCCGGGTCGACGTGGTGTCGCTGGCCGAGGAGTTCCAGGTCACCGCGGAGACGATCCGCCGCGACCTGAAGGCCCTCGACCGGGCCGGCCTGCTCCGCCGGGTGCACGGCGGCGCCATCCCGGCCGGGCGCCTCGACTTCGAGCCGGACCTCACCGAGCGCGAGTCCACGGCCGCCGACGAGAAGGACCGCATCGCCAAGGCGGCCCTCGCCGAACTGCCGGCCGAGGGCACGCTGATCCTCGACGCCGGCACCACGGTGGCCCGGCTCGCCGCGGCCATCCCGCTGGAGGCCCAGCTCACGGTCGTCACGCACAGCCTGCCGACCGCGGCGCGCCTCGCCGACCACCCGGGCATCCAGCTCCATCTGGTCGGCGGGCGGGTCCGGCACCGTACCCGGGCAGCCGTGGACGCCTGGGCGCTGCGCGCCTACGCCGAGATCCGCGCCGACCTGCTGTTCGTCGCCGCCAACGGCTTCTCCACCGAGCACGGTCTGACCACCCCCGACCTCGCGGAGGCGGCGGTCAAGCGCGCGGCGATCACCGCGGCCCGTCGCGTGGTCCTGCTCGCCGACTCCGCCAAGCACGGCCAGGAGCACTTCGCCCGCTTCGGCGGTCTGGGCGACGTGGACCTGCTGATCACCGACAGCGGGCTGAGCCCCGAAGACGCCGAAGCCATCGAGCGCGGCGGCACGGAAGTGGTGCGCGCATGATCCTCACCGTCACCCCCAACCCGTCTCTCGACCGCACCTACGAGGTCCCCGCGCTGGAGCGTGGTGAGGTCATCCGCGCCACCGGTGAACGCATGGACCCCGGCGGCAAGGGCGTGAACGTCTCGCGCGCCGTGGCCGCCGCCGGCCGCCGCACGGTCGCCGTACTGCCCCTGGGCGGCGCGCCGGGCGCGCTCGTCGCCGAACTGCTGGACGCGCAGGGCATCGAGGTCGCCCCGGTCCCGGTCGCCGGGGCCACCCGCTCGAACATCGCCCTCGCGGAGGCCGACGGGGTGCTCACGAAGATCAACGCACCCGGTCCCGAGCTGTCCGCGGCCGAGCAGGAACTGCTGCTGGAGACGGTGCGCGGACAGTCCCGGCACGCGGACTGGATCGCCTGCTGCGGCAGCCTGCCGCGCGGACTGGCACCCGCCTGGTACGCCGACCTGGTCGCGCGGGCGCACGCCGTCGGCGCCCGCATCGCGCTGGACACCTCAGGCCCGGCCCTGCTGGCGGCGCTGGCCGAGCGCCCGGACGTCGTGAAGCCGAACGCCGAGGAACTGGCGGAGGCCGTGGGACGCCCCCTGGCGACGGTCGGCGACGCGGTGAAGGCGGCAGAGGAACTGCGCGAGAGGGGCGCGCGGGCCGTGCTCGCGAGCCTCGGCGCCGACGGGCAGCTGCTCGTGGACGGTACGGGCGCCTGGTTCGGCAGTGCCCGCGTGGACGTCGTACGCAGTAATGTCGGCGCCGGTGACGCGTCCCTGGCCGGCTTCCTGATCGCGGGCGGCAGCGGGCCCGACGCGCTGGCCTCCGCCGTCGCGCACGGCGCGGCGGCCGTCCAGCTGCCCGGCAGTGTGATGCCGACACCGGCCGACCTGGACCCGGCTGCGGTGACGGTCACGGAACGGCCCCCGACGGACCGCGAACTCACGGAGCCGGTGTCATGACCGGCCGTACGACCCCCGCGCCGGCCCACGCCCGCGAACCGGCCCGGAGCCGGCGCGGCGCCGCTTCACCGGCCGGCACCACCGTCACCGCCCCCCACACCACCCCCCGCACCAGCTCCGAACCCACCACCTCTGCCCCCACCACCCCTGTCCCCACCTCTCCCGTCCACCCGACTCCCCGGGCGATACGCGAGCGAAGGAGCCCGCGATGAGCGACATGATCACCGCGGACCTGGTCGATCTCGACCTGTCCGCCGACACCAAGGAAGCGGCGGCGCGCGCCCTCGCCGAGCGCATGGTGGCCCTGGGCCGGGTGACCGACCTGGAGGGCTTCCTCGCCGACGTGGCCGCCCGTGAGGCGCAGATGCCGACCGGCCTGGACGGCGGCATCGGCATCCCGCACTGCCGCAGCGAGCATGCCACCGAGCCGACGCTTGCCTTCGGGCGCAGCGCCGCCGGGATCGACTTCGGTGCGGCGGACGGTCCGGCCGACCTGATCTTCCTGATCGCGGCCCCTGCCGGTGCCGACGACGCCCACCTCACGATCCTGTCGTCGCTGGCCCGCCATCTGATGAACGCCGAGTTCACGTCCGCGCTGCGGTCGGCGGCCGACCCGCGGACGGCGGCGGCGCTGATCCGCGGTGACGAGCCGCCGACGGGCGAGCCGACACCGGCCGCGGAGGGTTCCGAGGGGGTTCCCGAGCCCGCCCGCGGCGCCGCCGCCGGTGACGCGCACGGTTCCGAGGACACCGCCGTGGCGCCGGCGGCGGCCTCCGCCGGCGCCACGGCGGGCAGTGGGGGCAGCACGGGCAGCGAGGTTGACCAGGACGTTCCCGTGTCGGACGCGGCGGGTCAGGCCGCCGCGGCGGAGCAACCGTTCCGTATCGTCGCCGTCACCTCCTGCCCGACCGGCATCGCCCACACCTACATGGCCGCCGAGTCGCTGGAGAACGCGGGCCGTGCGGCGGGCGTCGAGGTCGTCGTCGAGACCCAGGGCTCGGCCGGCTTCACCCGGCTCGACCCGGCCGTGATCGCCGCGGCCGACGCCGTGATCTTCGCCCATGACGTGCCCGTCCGCGACAAGGACCGCTTCGCCGGCAAGCCGACCGTCGACGTCGGCGTGAAGGCGGGCATCAACCGCCCCGGCGAGCTGATCGCCGAGGTCCGCGACAAGGCCGGACGCGGCGAGGTCACGGCCGCCGCCAAGCCGGGCGGCACCCCGGTCGAGCGCTCCGGCGACGCCACCGAGGGCTATGCCACCAGGCTCCGCAAGTGGCTGATGTCCGGCGTCAGTTACATGGTCCCCTTCGTCGCCGCGGGCGGCCTGCTCATCGCCCTCGGCTTCGCGATCGGCGGCTACAAGATCAACAAGGCGCCGTCGGTCATGGACCACTTCGTGTGGACCCAGGCCGACAGCTGGGGCGCGCTGCTGTTCCAGATCGGCGGTGTGGCCTTCGGCTTCCTGGTCCCGGTGCTGGCCGGCTATATCGCCTACGGCATGGCGGACCGCCCGGGGCTCGTCCCCGGCTTCGTCGGCGGCTCGATCTCACTGACCATCAACGCCGGCTTCCTCGGCGGTCTGGCGGCCGGTCTGATCGCGGGTGGAGTGGTGCTGGCGATCCAGAAGGTCCAGCTCCCGACGGCGTTGCGCGGCATCATGCCGGTGGTGGTGATCCCGCTGATCTCCTCGGCGATCGTCGGGTTCCTGATGTTCGTCGTGATCGGCAAGCCCATCGCCTCGGCGCAGAAGGGCATGACGGACTGGCTCAACGGCCTCAGCGGCGCCAACGCCGTCCTGCTGGGCGGCCTGCTCGGCCTGATGATGTGCTTCGACCTCGGCGGCCCGGTCAACAAGGTCGCCTACACGTTCGCCACGGCCGGCATCGCGGTCGCGAGCCCCAGCGACTCCGCGATGAAGATCATGGCCGCGGTGATGGCGGCCGGCATGGTGCCGCCGCTGGCGATGGCCCTGGCCACGACCGTGCGCGGCAGGCTCTTCACCCGGACCGAACGCGAGAACGGCAAGGCCGCCTGGGTGCTGGGCGCCTCCTTCATCTCGGAGGGCGCGATCCCGTTCGCGGCGGCGGACCCGCTGCGTGTCATCCCGTCCTCGATGGTCGGCGGTGCGATCACCGGCGCCCTGTCGATGGCCTTCGGCGCCACCCTGCGCGCCCCGCACGGCGGCGTCTTCGTGGTCCCGCTGATCGGCAACCCGCTGCTCTACCTGGTCGCCATCGCGGCCGGCGTGTGCGTCACGACGGCGCTGGTCGTCCTCCTCAAGGGCATGCGCAGGCCGGCCCCGGCGGGCACCGCGGAACCGGCGGCGAACCCGTCCACCGCACCGGCGCAGGCGAAGCAGGCGGTGGCGGCGTAGACGCCGACGCACCTGTCCGTTTGGGGTGTTGTGAGTGATTCACGGCACCTGCGAGATACCTCACGGTCCGGGCCGTAAGGTCCGGACCGTGGTGTCTACTGGGGCGCATGCCTGATGACGTCTCGATCCTCGCGATGCTGGGCCTGACCCTGCTGGTCCTGGCGGCGGCCGCCTGGACGGCCGTGCTGGTGCTCCTGCTGCGCCGGGCCCGCTCCGGGGGCGCCGCCGAGCGTTCGGGTCACGACCTGTCCGGGCTTCCGCGCCAGCGTCAGGCGGCCCCCCATCTGGAGGCCGTCGAACTCACCCCGGCGGAACAGGACGCGTTCGCGGGCCTGGTACGGCGGCTCGGCCGACGCTGACGAGCGCCGCGCGGCGCACCGGCCCGCCGGGCCCGGACCCCTCAGGCCCGGCGGGCCGCCCGGCGCTCCATGGCGGCGCGCGCCGCGTCCTCCGTGACGTACACCTCGCACATATGGCGTCCGTCGGGCGTCGCCGTGTGCTCGACCTCCCACAGGGACAGTTCACTGCCGTCACGCAGCAGGAACGCGTGCTCGTACAGCGCGAAACCGAGCCTCGCCCGGTCGGCCCGCCCCGGGCGGCCGAACGCCTGGGAGATCTGGTGCGCGAACGCCGTCGCGAGCAGCGCGGCCGTCTCCCGGTCCGGCCGGTCCGCGTTCTCCGCGCGGCGCAGCAGCCGGCGCGCGTGGTCCGCGGAGTCGTCCGTGACGTACGCGTGCCGCGGCGCGGGCACCGGCGGCAACTGGACCAGCACCGGCAGTTCGAAGTCCGGATCGTGCGACGGCAGCGGCAGCCGGGCGGTGGCGGCTTGCAGTTCCTCTTCGTCCGCGTACACCTCGTGCTGGGGCTCGCTGCCGGGCGCGGTGTTGTGCACCAGCTCCCAGAGCGTGACCGCGGAGCCGTCCGTGAGCAGCCAGGTGTGCCGGTACGTCTCCCGGTGCAGGCCGGCGCTGTGGTGGGCGGAGTGCAGCGAACTGTCGTGCGCCAGCGCGCAGTCGAGCCGCTGTATCGCCTCGTCGGGCAGCTCGAAGGAGTTCAGGGCGCGGCCGAGGAGCCGCGCGAGGTGCTCCTCCGGAGACTCGGGCGACTCGGCGGCTTCGCACGCTGCCGTCTCGTACGGAACGCTCAAGGCTTCTCCCGGCGTTGCTGCATGTCACCTTGTGGGTGCATACCGTAGCCCCTCGATCGGACATCATGTCCGGGAACCGAGAAAACGTACGCCGCGAAAACGCGGGGGCCGCCGGGAAAGTTCCCGCACGACCCGATGTCCTGTCAAAAACCGCCGGTCGGAGCGCACTTCCCCGCTCGCGCGGAGCCGCCCGCGTTCCGCCGGCTCGACGGCGTGTTCCAGCCGCCGGGCCCGTCGTCGGGGCGGACGGTACGGTCCCGCAGGCTCCGCCGCTCCGCGCCGCGCGCCGTCCCGCCTACCGGGTGCCGTACAACTCCTCGTACGACGGCCATGTCCCGCCCGGTCCGGCCACCGGCTCCGCGGCCCGCAGGGCCTTCACGATCGCGCGCGTCACCACGTCGGCACCCGCCGCGAGGATGTCGTTGAGCGCGAGCGGGTTCCCGGCGTCGAGCGGACGGTCCCCCGTGGCCAGCGCGAAGACCGTGTCGCCGTCGTTGAGCAGATGCACCGGCCGCACGGCCCGCGCGATGCCGTCGTGAGCGGTGCCCGCCATCTTCTGCGCCTGCGCCTTCGAGAGGTCCGCGTCGGTGGCGACCACGGCCAGCGTGGTGTTGAGCGGCGGCGCCTGGTTCCGCGCGGCGGCCTCGGACAGCCGCCGGCCTGCGGCCTCGTGGATGTGCGCCTCCGGATACGTCACCCGTCCCTGGAACAGCTTCCCGTAGAGCACGCCCGTCCGCGGATCCAGCGCCGACCCCGCGGCGTTGGCCACCACCAGCGCGGCCACCGTGATCCCCGACCCGAGGACCGTGCTCGCGGTGCCGACCCCGCCCTTGAGCGGCCCCACCACGGCGCCCGTACCCGCGCCCACACACCCCTCGGCGACCGGCGCGCCCGGGGCGCTCGCCGCGGCGTCCTCGACCGCCGCGCGCCCCGTGGCAGCGTCCGGGCGCGCCCGGAAGTCGCCGCCCCGCCCGAGGTCGAAGACACAGGCGGCGGGCACCACCGGGACGACATGCGCGGGGTCCGCCCCGACCCGCACCCCGCGCCCGCGCTCCTCCAGCCAGGCCATCACCCCGGACGCCGCGTCCAGGCCGTACGCGCTGCCGCCGGTGAGCACGACCGCCTCGACCGTGCGCACCAGGTTGCGCGGGTCCAGGGCGTCGGTCTCCTTGGTGCCGGGCCCGCCGCCCCGCACGTCCACGGCGGCCACGGCACCGCCCTCCGGGGCGAGGACGACCGTGGTCCCGGTGAGCAGCCCACCGCCGGTGCGGGTCGCGTGACCCACCCGAAGCCCGGCGACGTCCGTCAATGCGTCAACTGTCATGCCGGCCAGTCTCCTCCCGGAGCCGAGCCCCGGAACACCGAGGTCATGGACGGGCACGCTCGGGAGTGATGGAAGGGGTACGGCTACCGACGGCCGGCCGGGCAGGGGGTGCCGGGCCGGGAGGGGGCGGCTGGGGCCGGCCGAGGGCCGTGCCCGGTGCGTGCTGGGCCGCTCGGCGGGCACGGCTGGGCGGCCGGCCGGCCGACGGGCCTGGCCTGGGCGGGTGCTGGGGCGGGTGCTGGGACGGGTGCGGTCGGGGTGCCGGTGCTCGGGGCCGGGCGGCCGGGCCGGGGGAGCTTGGTCCGGGGGGTCGGGCGGTGGACGTAACCCCTGGCGTCGGGCGGTGGGCGTGGTCCGTGGGATCGGGCAGCGGAGGTAACCCCTGGCGTGGGGCGGTGGACGTGGCCCGTGGACCGGGCGGTTGACGTAATCCCCTGGCGCGGGGCGCGTAGCCCATGGCGTCGGGCAGCGGGCGTACTTGTGGGGTCAGGTGGGGGAGGTGGCCCGTCTTGTCTTCCTTCCGGTTCCGTGTGGTGTGGTGCGGGCCGTCAGGGCGACCCCTGTCGTCACCGCCAGGGCGGCCACGATGCCCGCCGCGAGCACCGCCCAGTGGCCCAGGAAGGTGCAGCAGATCACCAGCAACGCCGTGATCGGCAGCACCAGTTGCTGGGCGATGCCCGCCTTGAAGTGGCGTGCGTGCAGGGCCCATACCGTCAGCAGGTAGAGCGCCGTGGGCAGGGTCACGGCCGCCGAGGCGGACAGGGTCGACAGGTGCGCCTTGCCCACCGCCTCCTCGACCGCCACTTCGAGTCCGGCGCCGATCGCGGCCGCCGAGGCGAGGACCACGTAGTGGCCGTAGCCCCACAGGAACGCCTCTCTGCTGGAGCGCAGATGCCCGTGGATGGGCACCGCGAAGTAGATCCACCAGGCCGAGAAGACGATCAGCAGGCCGCCGGCCGCGATCGGCAGCAGCGTGCCGAGGGCGCCGTGCTCGGCCCCGGCGGACTTCACGGCGACCGTGGCCGCGGCGATCGTCTCGCCGAGCACGATGATCGTGAACAGCCCGTACCGCTCGGCGATGTGGTGCGGATGCCAGGCGGTGCTGTGGTGCCGCTCCGCGTACAGCGGCACGCACAGTTCCACGATCACCATCACCAGGAACACCCAGGCGCGCGCGGGAACCGGCAGCACCACCAGGCCGAGCCAGCCGACCTGGCAGAGCAGCACACCACCGGCGTATCTGAGGGCCGTGGTCCGCTCGGCGCCCTCCGCGGTGCTCGCGGCCCGCAGCCATTGCGCGACCATCGCCAGCCGCATGATCACGTAGCCCAGCCAGACCGCGAGGTATTCATGATGCTCGAACGCCCGTGAGATCCCCGAGGCCAGGACCAGCACACCGGCGATCTGGACGAGGGTGACGACGCGGTAGAGCGCATCGTCGTTGTCGTACGCCGAGGCGAACCAGGAGAAGTTCATCCAGGCCCACCAGATGGAGAAGAACAGCATCGCGTAGTTGAGGATGCCGTTGCCCGCGTGGCCCTCCGCCACCGCGTGCACCAGCTCGACGCCCGCCTGTGCGACGGCCACGACGAAGCACAGGTCGAAGAAGAGTTCGAGCGGTGTGGCGACGCGGTGCGGCTCACCGCGTCCGCGGGCGGTGAGCCGGCGCACTGGACGGGGTGTCTGGGGCACGTCCGCGGAGGCGGGCGGCGGGGCGGAACTGGGCGTCATGCCTCTCAGCACAGCAGAAAACCTCACCGAAATCTTGTGGGCCGGTTCACATACGGGGACGGATCCGGGAGCCGGGGGGCCGGGGGGCCGGGGGGCCGGGGCCGTACCCTTGAGGCATGAGCAGCGCCCCCGCCCCCGAGCCGCGCGACCCCAAGGCCGCGCTCGTCTTCGACGACCCGCTCAGCCAGCAGTCCTCGGACGACACGGACCGCGGCTGGGGCGAGGCCGGCGACGGTGACGGCGCCGCCGACCTGAAGCGCTTCCTCGACGAGAAGCCTCCGCACCACCTGTGACGCGGACCCCGCGGGGCCGCTGAGCAGGTCCAGTGGAGTCCGCTGCGGTTCGGCAGCGCCCCGAAGGGGCGCGGGGCTGTATCGATATGCGGCTCCGCCGCGCGGGCGCGATCGCCACGTCGGTGCCGCAGACGACCGACGGCACAGCGCGGCATTTCCGGCGGAGCGGTTATTGCCGGTCGCGGCCTGAGGCGCGCTGCGCGACCAGTTCGTCGCGGATCTCCTTGAGCACCTCCAGCTCGGTCACCTCGATGACCTCCCGCGTGCCCTCCCGGGCCTTCCTGCGGGCCTCCACCCGGGCCAGGTACCTCGCCATGGGCAGCACCATCAGGAAGTAGACCACCGCGGCGGTGATCACGAAGCTCAGCGTGGCGCCGAGGACCGAGCCCCACATCAGCTGGATGCCGTCGGTGCCGGTGCACGACGAGCTGAGGCACGAGCTGTAGTGGTCGAGGTTCTGTGTGCCGATCGCCCCGACCAGCGGGTTGATGATGCCCTTCACCACCGAGTTGACGATGTTCGTGAAGGCCGCGCCGATGACCACCGCGACCGCCAGGTCGACGACGTTGCCGCGCATCAGGAAGGCCTTGAAGCCCTGCCAGATGCTCGGTTCCTTCTTCTCGCTCACCTCGGGGACTCTCCTCGTGCGCACAGGGGGTGGAACAAAGCGCTCCGCAACCTACGGCACCATACGGCCATCCTGTCGAATTTCTTCCCTCGAACGAGGGACTTGACAGCGTGTCGTCAAGCCAATGTGCGTGCCGGTTCAGCACAGCGTCACCGCCAGCCGTGCCGTCGTGCTCGCCGCCACGAGGTGGGCCGCCGTGTCACGCGGCGCGGAGAGCACGACGAGCGCCCCGCTCTCCGCGGCGCCGTCCAGGGGCTCCGGCAGTCTCGTCACCCGCGCACCGCGCGCGAGCACGCGGGCCTCGCCGCCCGTGGCGGGATCCTGTGCGGCGACGACGTCGACCCGGTCGCCGGGCCGCAGCAGCCGGACGGTGGCGGCATCGGCGATCCGTACCGGCGCCGTCACCAACTCGACCGCGTCGGGCCGCCGTACGGGCTCGGCCGCGGGGTGGCCGCGGGCCCGCTCGGCGCGGTGCGGATCCGTCGTGGCGCGCGGCCCGGCCGCCACGAGCGCGGCGGCGGTGACCGCGAGGCCGGCCGCGACGGCGCGCCTGCGGTGCCGGACCAGCCGTCGCAGTCCGTACCGCCCGCCGCGCACCCGCACCGGCGGGAACTGAGGGACCTCGCAGGTGGCCGGCGCATCGGTGCCCAGCGGGCGCGGGACGGGAAGCGGAGGCGGAAAGGGCGACGCGGGAGAGGGGGGAGAGGGGGGAGAGGGTGCGGTCGGCGGGCTGAGGCGCGGGGGAGAGGGGGCAGGGGAGGGAGCGGACGGAGAGGTCGGCTGGGAGAAGTGCGGGGGACGGACGGACATGAGGACCACCACCTGCGGCGCGGAATCGGCTTGCGATGCCACGATGACGCCTCGCGCCGCCGCTCGCCGGAGCCGGTGGAAGACGGCCGCCCTGTGGACAAC
Source organism: Streptomyces diversicolor (assembly GCF_057537855.1). Taxonomy (NCBI): domain Bacteria; kingdom Bacillati; phylum Actinomycetota; class Actinomycetes; order Kitasatosporales; family Streptomycetaceae; genus Streptomyces; species Streptomyces diversicolor. The sequence goes on along the minus strand of NZ_BAAJXA010000016.1, from coordinate 178,949 downwards.
TCGCCCACCCGAACGAGAGGTTCCGGCTACGTCGACCCAGACCCGCACGCCCTGCGGCAGCGCGCCCCCCAGCAGTCACGTACCACCGCTCGCCCCGTCACCTACGGCAGCCCGCCCCGCAGTCACGTACCGCTGCTCGCCCCCGCCGTCGCGTACAACATCTCGCCCCGTCGCCTACGGCAGTTCGAAGCCCGGGTCCATGCCACCCAGCGCGGCGGCGCACAGGCAGTCGCGGGCCGCGGTGTCCGGCAGGGCCGCCACCGCGTCGAACAGCACGCCCCTCAGCCGGTCCACGTTGGCCGCGAACACCCGCAGCACCTCGTCGTGCGAGACGCCCTCGCCGGTCTCCGCGCCCGCGTCCAGGTCGGTCACGAGCGTCAACGACGTGTAGCACAGCTCCAGTTCGCGGGCGAGCGCCGCTTCGGGGTGGCCGGTCATGCCGACCACCGACCAGCCCTGCGCCCGGTGCCACAGCGACTCGGCGCGGGTGGAGAACCGCGGGCCCTCCACCACGACCAGCGTGCCGCCGTCCACCGGCTCCCAGTCCCGGCCGCGGGCGGCCTTCAGCGCGGCGGCCCGCCCGGTGGGGCAGTAGGGGTCGGCCAGTGAGACGTGCACCACGTTCGGCACGGTGCCGTCGGGCAGCGGCAGTCCGTCGAAGTACGTCTGTGCCCGCGACTTCGTACGGTCCACGAACTGGTCCGGGACGAGCAGGGTGCCGGGCCCGTACTCGGGCCGCAGGCCGCCCACCGCGCACGGGCCGAGGACCTGGCGCACGCCCACCGACCGCAGGGCCCAGAGGTTGGCGCGGTAGTTGATGCGGTGGGGCGGCAGGTGGTGGCCGCGGCCGTGCCGGGGCAGGAAGGCGACGCGCCGGCCGGCGATCTCGCCGAGGAAGAGGGAGTCGCTGGGCGCGCCGTAGGGCGTGTCCACCTGGATCTCGGTCACGTCGTCGAGGAACGAGTAGAAGCCCGAGCCGCCTATTACGCCGATCTCTGCGTTCGCCATGACGAGCACACTAGCTGGCGGTGAAAACGCCGGGGAAGCGGCGCCGACCGGGGACGCCGAAGACCCCACCGTCGGGTGACGGCGGGGTCTTGTGGAAGGAGTCTCAGGCGGCGGAGCTGCCGGTGGAGCTGGACGCCGAGGAGGACGCCGCCGAGGACGACGGCTTCGAGGAAGACGACGCCTTGGTGTCGGACGAGGAGTCCGAGGAGCCGGACGCGGCAGGCTTGGCGGCCGGGCTGCTGCTGCTCGAAGAGGAGCCGCGGCTGTCGTTCCGGTAGAAGCCGGAGCCCTTGAAGACAATGCCGACCGCCGAGAAAACCTTCTTCAGGCGGCCACCGCAGCTGGGGCACTCGGTCAGGGCGTCGTCGGTGAACTTCTGCACCGCCTCAAGGCCCTCGCCGCACTCGGTGCACTGATACTGATAGGTCGGCACTGTCTTCCTCCTGGCACTCTCACTCGTTGAGTGCTAACGACGGTCCATAGTGACGTATTCCCGTCGATCAGTCCACCGCGACCGGCGAGCGGTGACCGACGCCACGCGCGACGGTGCGGCGCCGGGACGGCGGAATAAGCCGGGAGCGCAGTGCCAGCAGGGTCACCAGGGCCAGCAGGGTGCCGCCCAGCGGCACCAGGAATCCGGCGCCGTCCCACAGGCGGTCCTCCAGCTGACCGGCGACGGTGACCGCGGCCGCCTGGCCGAGCGCGACCGCGCCGGTCAGCCAGGTGAACGCCTCGGTGCGGGCGCCGGCCGCGACCAGATCCTCCACCAGGGTGTAGCCGGTGATCAGGGCGGGCGCGATGCACATGCCGACCAGCAGGCCGAGCCCGGCGAGCAGGAGCGCCGAATGGGCGGTCCACAGGGCGGACGCGGTCAGGGCGAGGGCCGTGTAGCCGATCGCGAGGCGGCGCTGCGGGGCGGCCTTCCAGGCGATGGCGCCGCACACGACGCCGGAGAGCATGTTGCCCGCCGCGAAGGTGCCGTACAGGACGCCGTTCAGCCCGGGTCGGCCGATCGACTCGCTGAACGCGGCGAGCGAGACCTGCATGCCGCCGAAGACCGAGCCGATGCCCAGGAACGTCACGATCAGTACGCGCACCCCGGGGACGCGCAGCGCGGACGCCTGCCGCACGCGCGCGTGGCCGCCTTCGGACACCGGCGGCTGGGTGCCGCGGCGCGCGGCGAACAGCAGACCGCCGAGGAGCGTCAGCGCGGCCTCCGTGACGAGGCCCGCGGCCGGGTCGACCGTCGTGCACAAGGCCGTGGCCAGCAGCGGGCCGACGACGAAGGTCAGCTCGTCCGTGACGGACTCGAAGGCCGCGGCGGTGGCCATCAGCGGCGAGCCCTGGAGCCGCGCGCCCCAGCGGGCGCGCACCATGGGGCCGATCTGCGGCACCGAGGCGCCGGTCGGTACGGCCGCCGCGAACAGGGCCCACAGGGGTGCGTGCGCCAGGGCGAGCGCCGTCAGCGCCAGGCCCGACAGCGCGTGCACGAGGACGCCGGGGATCAGCACGGCACGCTGGCCGTAGCGGTCGGCGAGGCGCCCGCTGTAGGGGGCGAACAGCGCCATGGAGACGCCGGTGACGGCCGCGACGGCGCCCGCGGCGCCGTACGAGCCGGTGGTGTGCCGCACGAGCAGCACGATGGAGAGGGTGAGCATCGCGAACGGCTGGCGCGCCGCGAAGCCTGGGAGCAGGAATGTCCAGGCGCCGCGCGTGCGCAGCAGTTGTCCGTATCCCGGGCGGGACGGTGCCGCCGGGTTCTCCGACGGCTCGGTGGTGACCGTGGACGCCACGGCCCGTGCCTTTCTGCCGCCTGGTAGCGCGACCCTTGCCGGGCCGTTCACCTCCGGAGCGCGCTCCTTCGGTTCACGCGCCTCGCGGGGCGCCGAGAGCTGTCCTCTTGCGCGGAACTGCGGTAGATGCCGGTGCCCACACCTCAGGGCGTCCGGCCGCCATACGGTCGCGCCAGCTCTGCGTCAGACAGAGTTGGTTCGATCAGGGGTGCCTTCACCATACAGGGGTCGAGGGCGCGCACACCTGTGAAAGCGGGCACCACAAGGCGCGTTCGCCTGGGATTACGGGAGGTGTGAACCGTACGAAACACGCACTTAACGCACGCTCAACCCGCGCTCAGCGCCCCGCTCCCGCGCCGTCCGTGCCCAGCCACCCGGCCAGCTTGCCGCCCTGGGCGACCGCGCGCAGCCGGCGTTCCGCGGCGTCGCGGACGGGGTCGACGGTGACCACGAGCAGTTCGTCCCCGTGCCGCAGCACGGTCGTCGGCATCGGTACGAACGACTTCCCCTCGCGCACGACCAGGGTGACCCCGGCGCCGGCCGGCAGGCGCAGCTCGCCCACCTCGACGCCGTGCATCCGGGAGCCCTCGGGGATCTCGAAGGACAGCAGATGCCCGCGCAGCCGCTCCAGGGGCGCCGATTCGATGCCGAGGTCGGCCGCCTCCGTTCCGTCGCCGAGCTTCAGCATGCGCGCGAGCCAGGGCAGCGTCGGCCCCTGGACCAGGGTGAAGACGACGACCAGGACGAAGACGATGTTGAAGACGCGGCGGCTGCCCGCGACGCCGTTCACCATGGGGATCGTCGCCAGGATGATGGGCACGGCGCCGCGCAGCCCGGCCCAGGACATCAGGACCTGTTCCCGCCACGGCACCCGGAACGGCACCAGGCTGAGCACCACGCTCAGCGGACGCGCGACCATGGTCAGCGCCAGGCCGATGACCAGGGCCGGCAGGAAGTCGTCGCCCAGGTCGTGCGGGGTGACCAGCAGTCCGAGCAGGACGAACATGCCGATCTGGGCGATCCAGCCGAGCCCTTCGGCGAAGCCGCGCGTGGCGGGCCAGTGGGGCAGCTTGGCGTTGCCGAGCACCATCGAGGCCAGGTAGACCGCGAGGAAGCCGCTGCCGTGCGCCAGGGCGCCCGCCGCGTAGGCGGTGACCGCGATCGCCATCACGGCGATCGGGTAGAGGCCCGAGGCGGGCAGCGCCACATGCCTGAGGCCCCAGGCGCCGAGCCAGCCCACCGCGAGCCCTATGGCCGCGCCGATGGCCAGCTCCAGCAGTATCTCGCCCAGCAGCACGTACCAGTGCTCGATCGGCCCCGCGGCGGAGAAGGCGATGACCAGGATGACCACCGGGGCGTCGTTGAAGCCCGACTCCGCCTCCAGCGTGCCCGTCACGCGCGCGGGGAGCGGAATTCTGCGCAGCACCGAGAAGACCGCCGCCGCGTCCGTCGAGGACACCACCGCCCCGATGATGAGGGCCTGCCGCCATTCCAGCCCGACCAGGAAGTGCGCGGCCGACGCCGTCACCCCGACGCTGACCGCGACGCCGCACAGGGCCAGCGTGGAGGCCGCGCTCAGCGAGGGTTTGATCTCCTTCCACTTGGTGCCGAGACCGCCCTCGGCCAGGATCACGACCAGGGCCGCGTACCCGATGACCTGGGTCAGCTCGGTGTCACTGAAGTGGATCTTCGCGATGCCGTCCTGGCCCATGAGGATGCCGATCCCCAGGTAGACGAGCAGGCTCGGCAGCCCGCTGCGCGAGGAGATCCGGACCGCCGCCACGGCGACGAGCAGGACGAGGGAGCAGACGAGCAGGAGCTGGTTGAGGTGGTCGACAGTCAGCAGCGCATCCCTTCACCGGCTCGCGCGCGAGGGGCGCGACGCTCATGTACACGATCGAGGCTGCGGTACACCGCACCCAACTACTTCATTACCTTACCTAACTCTTGACGCTTTCTTGACGCTGGACGAGGCAAGATCGAACGTCCGTCCGCGCTGGTTCCCGACTCCGGGTCAAGTGCCCCACGGCCCTGCGCCTATGGTTGCTCCAGCGCTCATTCGAAGTCACAGCCCGACCTGCCGCTCGCGTTAGGACAGCAAGGACAGCGATGCCCCCCAACACCACCGCCACAGCGGCTGCCCGGCCCGGCAAGTCCGGCAGGAAGAAGGGGCGCAGAGCCCGACTGATCGTGCTGGTGCTCGTCCTGGCCATCGTCGGCGGCATCGCCTACGGGGCGTACTGGTCGATCAGCACCGTGCGCGCGTCCTTCCCGCAGACCACGGGGTCGATCACGCTCGACGGCCTGTCCGGACCGGTGGAGGTGAAGCGGGACGGCTACGGCATCCCGCAGGTCTACGCTGCCTCCGACGAGGACCTGTTCATGGCGCAGGGCTACGTCCAGGCGCAGGACCGGTTCTACGAGATGGACGTGCGCCGCCACATGACGTCCGGGCGGCTGTCCGAGATGTTCGGCAAGGGCCAGGTCAAGAACGACGAGTTCCTGCGCACCCTGGGCTGGGACCGGGTGGCCGAGAAGGAGTACGACACCAAGCTGTCGGACTCCACGAAGAAGTACCTCCAGGCGTACGCCAAGGGTGTCAACGCGTACCTGGAGGGCAGGGACGGCAAGGACATCTCCCTGGAGTACGCGGCGCTCGGGTTCACCAACGACTACAAGCCCGAGAAGTGGACTCCGGTCGACTCCGTCTCCTGGCTCAAGGCGATGGCCTGGGATCTGCGCGGCAACATGCAGGACGAGATCGACCGCGCCCTGATGACCAGCCGCCTCGGCCCGCAGCAGATCAAGGACCTCTACCCGGAGTACCCCTACAGCCGCAACAAGGCGATCGTCCAGGAAGGCCAGTACGACGAGCTGACCCAGGCGTTCCAGCAGAGCGGCGGCACGAGCGGCACCCAGGGCTCCACGGGCACCGGAACAGGAACGGGCACCGGAACGGGTACGGGCACCGGTACGGGTACGGGCACGGCGGGCGCCACGGGCACGAACGGTTCGACCGGCACCTCCACGGCCGGATCGGGCCTCACGAGCCAGCTGTCGGGCCTCTACGACGTCCTGGACGACCTGCCCACGGCCGTCGGCGTGAACGGCCAGGGCATCGGCTCCAACTCGTGGGTCGTCTCCGGCAAGTACACGATCACCGGCAAGCCGCTGCTCGCCAACGACCCGCATCTGTCGGCCTCGCTGCCGTCGGTCTGGTACCAGATGGGCCTGCACTGCCGCACCGTCTCCGCCAAGTGCCAGTACGACGTGACCGGTTACACCTTCGCCGGCATGCCCGGTGTGATCATCGGCCACAACGGCGACATCGCCTGGGGCATGACGAACTCCGGCGTCGACGTCACCGACCTCTACCTGGAGAAGCTGACCGGCAGCGGCTACCTGTACGACGGCAAGGTCAAGCCCTTCACCACCCGCGAGGAGACCATCAAGGTCGCCGGCGGCGAGTCCAAGAAGATCGTCGTCCGCGAGACCAACAACGGACCGCTGCTCTCGGACCGCGACGACGAACTGGTCAAGGTCGGCAAGAAGGCCACCGTCGACACCGCCGCCCCCGACCGCGGCGACGGCTACGGCATCGCCCTGAAGTGGACCGCCTTGGAGGCGGGCACCTCCATGGACGCCGTCTTCGCCATGGACCGGGCCGCGAACTGGGACGACTTCCGGGCCGCCGCCGCGCTGTTCGACGTGCCCTCGCAGAACCTGATCTACGCCGACACCCAGGGTCACATCGGCTACACCCTGCCCGGGAAGATCCCCACGCGCGCGGAGGGCGTCGACGGCTCCGTCCCGGCGCCGGGCTGGGACTCCAAGTACGCCTGGACCGGCTACCTCAAGCAGGACCAACTGCCCTACGAGTACGAGCCCGAGCGCGGCTACATCGTCACCGCCAACCAGGCCGTCGTCGACCAGGACAAGTACCACTACACGCTCACCGCCGACTGGGGCTACGGCACCCGCAGCCAGCGGATCACCGACCTGATCGAGTCCAAGATCAAGGGCGGCGGCAAGATCTCGACCGACGACATGCGCCAGATGCAGCTCGACAACAGCAGTGAGATCGCCAAGCTGCTCGTGCCCAAGCTGCTGAAGATCCATGTGAAGGACAAGGACGTCCGCGAGGCGCAGCGGCTGCTGGAGGGCTGGGACTACACCCAGGACGCCGATTCCGCGGCGGCGGCCTACTTCAACGCCGTCTGGCGCAACATCGTCAAGCTCGCCTTCGGCAACAAGCTGCCCAAGGAACTGCGCGTCAAGGGCCAGTGCCTGTGGGTCGACAAGATCGACAGCACCGGTCCGGTGGACGACGACACCAAGGTGCGCGAGTGCGGCGAGCGGGACGCCGACCAGGCGCAGCCGGACGGCGGCGACCGCTGGTTCGAGGTGGTGCGCACCCTCATGGACAAGCCGGACAGCGACTGGTGGAAGACGCCGGCCTCCCGGACGGGCAACCGGCCCGAGGCGGACAACCGCGACGAGCTGTTCCGCCGCGCCATGATCGACGCGCGCTGGGAGCTGACCTCCAAGCTCGGCAAGGACATCGACAGCTGGAGCTGGGGCCGGCTGCACCGGCTGTTCCTGAAGAACCAGACCCTGGGCACCGAGGGCCCCGGCGTCCTCCAGTACGTCCTCAACCGCGGTCCCTGGAAGCTCAGCGGCGGCGAGGCGACGGTCAACGCGACCGGCTGGAACGCCGCCGGCGGCTACGGAGTGGTGTGGGTGCCGTCCATGCGGATGGTGGTCAACCTCGACGACCTCGACAAATCGAAGTGGATCAACCTCACGGGCGCGTCGGGCCACGCCTACAGCGCCCACTACACCGACCAGACCGACAAGTGGGCCGACGGCGAGCTGCTGCCCTGGTCGTTCTCCGGGAAGGCGGTCGACAAGAGCACGAGCGACACCCTGGTGCTCAAGCCCTGACCGGCTGACAGCCTGGCGGAAGGGCCCCTCCACGCGCGCGTGGAGGGGCCCTTCCGCCCTCTGCCCTTCCGGGTGGCCGCGGACCGTTTGCCCGCCCCGGAGGCCGCCGTCAGACGCCCGTGAACCGGCGCACGCCCGACGGCGTCACGACGGCGTGCACGGGCCGGTCGTGCGGCTGTGCCGGAACGCGCTCGACGACCTCGGTGTCGTACAGCAGCACCACGAGGGCGGGGCGGGCGTCCGCGCGTTCCAGGCGGGCCAGCACGCGGTCGTACGAGCCTCCGCCGCGGCCCAGGCGCGTTCCGTGCGCGTCCACCGCGAGGCCGGGCAGCAGCACCACGTCGGCACGCGTCACGGCGTCCGGGCCCAGCCGGTCACCCGCGGGCTCGAACAGCGCCATCCGCCCGCCGTGCCGCACGAGCGCGAGGGAGCCCTCCCCGGCGTACGCGCCCCAGTCCAGGTCGTGGTCCGGCAGCAGCGCGGGCAGCAGGACGCGGACGCCCCGCGCGCGCAGCACGCCCAGCAGCGCCAGGGTGCCCGGCTCGCTGCCGACGGAGACGTACGCCGCCACCGTGCGCGCCCGGGCCAGCTCGGGCAGTTCCAGCGCGCGCTCGGCCAGCGCGGCGCCGGCCACCCTGACGTCATCCGCCGTCAACCTGTTCCTCGCCGTAAGGAGCTCTCGCCGCAACGTGCGCTTGTCAGGCTCGGCCGGACGTCCTGCGTGATCCACGGGTCGTTCTCGCATCCTTCTCAATACGCTCATATGAGAGCGAGTTAACCGGAGCCACAGTTTTCGCACAAAGGCACCGGATAGGGTTGCGGGCATGACTCAGTCGCACCCCAGGATCAGCAAGGCTGTCATTCCCGCAGCGGGCCTCGGCACCCGGTTCCTGCCGGCCACCAAGGCCACTCCCAAGGAGATGCTGCCGGTCGTGGACAAGCCGGCGATCCAGTACGTGGTCGAGGAGGCCGTGTCGGCGGGGCTCGACGACGTCCTCATGATCACGGGACGCAACAAGCGCCCCCTGGAAGATCACTTCGACCGCAACTACGAGCTGGAGTCGGCCCTGGAGAAGAAGGGCGACGCCGAGCGGCTCGCCAAGGTCCAGGAGTCCAGCGACCTCGCGACGATGCACTACGTGCGCCAGGGCGACCCCAAGGGCCTCGGCCACGCCGTGCTGTGCGCCGCTCCGCACGTCGGCCACGAGCCCTTCGCGGTGCTCCTCGGTGACGACCTGATCGACCCGCGCGACCCGCTGCTGCGGCGCATGATCGAGGTCCAGGAACGGCACGGCGGCAGTGTGATCGCGCTCATGGAGGTCGCGCCCGAGCAGATCCACCTCTACGGGTGCGCGGCCGTGGAGACCACCGAGGACGGCGACGTCGTCAAGGTCACCGGCCTGATCGAGAAGCCGGACGCGGCGGACGCGCCGTCGCACTACGCGGTCATCGGCCGCTACGTCCTCGACCCGCACGTCTTCGGCATACTGCGGCAGACCGAGCCGGGCCGCGGCGGCGAGATCCAGCTGACCGACGCCCTCCAGCAACTCGCCCAGGACGAGAAGGCCGGCGGCCCCGTGCACGGCGTCGTCTTCGAGGGCCGCCGCTACGACACCGGCGACCGTGGCGACTACCTGCGTGCCATTGTCAGACTCGCATGCGAACGTGAAGACCTGGGCCCGGACTTCCGGACCTGGCTTCGCAGTTACGTAGCCGAGGAGATGTAGCGAGTTGAGCAGCACCGCGACCCGCCCCGCCGACCCGGACCACCTGTGGACGGTGGACGAGCACCTGGAGGACGTCCTCACCACCGTCCGCCCCCTGGAGCCCATCGAGCTGCAACTCCTCGACGCCCAGGGCTGTGTCCTCGTCGAGGACGTCACGGTGTCCGTCTCGCTGCCGCCGTTCGACAACAGTTCCATGGACGGGTACGCGGTGCGGGTCACGGACGTCGCGGGCGCGAGCGAGGAGTTCCCGGCCGTCCTGGAGGTCGTCGGGGACGTCGCCGCCGGCGCGGCCGATCCCGTCCGGATCGGTCCCGGCCAGGCTGCCCGCATCATGACCGGCGCCCCGCTGCCGCCCGGCGCGGAGGCCGTCGTCCCCGTGGAGTGGACCGACGGTGGCCTCGGCGAGGGCCCGGTGACCGGGATGCGCGCCCACGGCCTGGCCCCGGAGGGCGCCACCGGGCATGTGCGCGTGCACCGCTCCGCCGAGCCACGCGCGCATGTGCGCGCCGAGGGCAGCGACGTACGGGCCGGTGACCGCGCCCTCGCGGCCGGCACGGTCCTCGGCCCGTCGCAGATCGCGCTGCTGGCCGCCATCGGCCGCGGCACCGTACGCGTCCACCCGCGCCCGCGTGTGGTGGTCCTGTCCACCGGCAGCGAACTCGTCCAGCCCGACGAACCGCTCGGCGGCGGCCAGATCTACGACTCCAACAGCTTCGCCCTGACCGCCGCCGCCCGTGATGCCGGCGCCATCGCCTACCGGGTGGGCGCCGTCGCCGACGACGCCGAGACGCTGCGCTCCGCGATCGAGGACCAGCTGGTCCGCGCCGACCTGCTGGTCACCACGGGCGGCGTCAGCGTCGGGGCGTACGACGTCGTCAAGGAGGCGCTGTCGGACGTCGGCGACGCGGACGAGGCGGGTGGCGGCGTCGAGTTCCGCAAGCTGGCCATGCAGCCCGGCAAGCCCCAGGGCTTCGGCACCGTCGGCCCCGACCACACGCCGCTGCTGGCCCTGCCCGGCAACCCCGTGTCGTCGTACGTCTCCTTCGAGGTGTTCGTCCGCCCCGCCATCCGCACCCTCATGGGGCTGCCCGACGTCCACCGGCCCCGGATCCGGGCGACCCTCACGGCCGATGCGGCGCTCAGCTCCCCCAAGGGCCGCAGACAGTTCCTCCGGGGCACGTACGCCGACGGCAAGGTGACGCCGGTGGGCGGCGCCGGATCCCATCTGGTCGCGGCCCTGGCGCACGCCGACGCGCTGATCGTCATCCCCGAGGAAGCGGAGTCCGTCGAACCCGGCACCGAGGTCGAGGTGATCCGACTCGGCTGAGCACCCCGGCACCCTGGAAGCGCCGGGCCCGGCGGTCCCGTGACCGCCTCGGTATCGCTCGGCCCGGAGGGTCCCGTGACCAGCTCGGTATCGCTCGGTCCGGATGGTGCATGAGCAGCTCGGTATCGCTCGGCCCGGGCGGTCCCGTGGTCACCCCGGTACCGCTGGGCCGGGTGGTTCCGCAACCAACCCCGTGCCGCTCGGCCTGGGCAGTCCCGTGGCCAGTTCGCCGCCGTACGGGCGGGCGGTCCCGGGAGCCGGTCCTGCTCCGGTGCGTGCCCCGAGTTGGCGGTACCGTGTCGCGCACGACACACCCGTGCGCCGCACCGCGACGGGTCCCGACCGGGAGCGCCACACACCATGAGTACGCAGGACCGACTGACGCACATCGACGACGCGGGCGCGGCCCGCATGGTCGACGTATCCGGGAAGGACGTGACCGCGCGCACCGCCCGCGCCAGCGGCCGCGTCCTCGTCTCGCCCCGGGTGATCGAGCTGCTGCGCGGTGAGGGAGTCCCCAAGGGCGACGCCCTGGCCACCGCGCGCATCGCCGGCATCATGGGCGCCAAACGCACCCCGGACCTGATCCCGCTGTGCCATCCGCTGTCGGTGTCCGGTGTGAAACTGGACCTGTCGGTCGCGGACGACGCCGTAGAGATCGTGGCCACCGTGAAGACGACGGACCGCACGGGCGTCGAGATGGAAGCCCTCACCGCGGTGTCGGTGGCCGCCCTCACCGTGATCGACATGGTCAAGGCGGTCGACAAGGGAGCGGTCATCACGGACGTGCGGGTGGAGGAGAAGACGGGCGGCAAGTCGGGCGACTGGAGCAGGTCGTGACCGCCGGGGCCTACCGCGCGCTGGTCGTCACGGCCTCCAACCGCGCCGCGGCCGGCGTCTACGAGGACAAGGGCGGCCCGCTGGTCGCCGACGCACTGAAGGGCCTCGGCTTCGCCGTCGAGGGCCCGCAGGTGGTCCCCGACGGGGACCCGGTGGCCGCCGCCCTGCGCGCCGCGGTCGACGCGGGCTACGACGTCGTCGTCACCACCGGGGGCACCGGCATCTCGCCCACCGACCGCACCCCCGAGGCCACCCGCGAGGTCATCGACTTCGAGGTGCCGGGCATCGCGGAGGCCGTGCGGGCGTTCGGCCGCGCGAAGGTGCCGACCGCGGCGCTCTCCCGTGGACTGGCAGGAGTGGCGGGCCGGACACTGATCGTCAACCTGCCCGGGTCCAGCGGCGGGGTGAAGGACGGTCTGTCCGTCCTTGAGCCGCTGCTCGTCCACGCCGTCGACCAGATCCGCGGCGGCGACCACCCCCGGCAGGAGGCGGCGCCCCGGCCGGCCGGACACGGCCGTTCCAGACACGGGGGTGCGAGCTGAACAGCCCATCCTGGCCCGCGGTGCTGGCAGACGGCGATGTCGTCCTCCGGCCGATAAGGCTGCGCGACCAGCGGACCTGGCGCGAGGTGAATCGGCGCAACCGGGACTGGCTGCGCCCCTGGGAGGCGACCATTCCGCCGCCCACGCCCAGCGGGCCGATCACCCACCGGCCGACCTACCGCCAGATGGTCCGGCATCTGCGCTCCGAGGCGAACGCGGGCCGGATGCTGCCCTTCGTCATCGAGTACCAGGGCCGTCTGGTGGGACAGTTGACGGTCGCCGGGATCACCTGGGGGTCCATGTGCTCGGGACACATCGGTTACTGGGTGGACGAGGCGGTGGCCGGCCGCGGAGTGATGCCGACGGCCGTGGCGCTCGTGGTGGACCACTGTTTCCGCACCGTCGGCCTGCACCGCATCGAGGTCTGCATTCGCCCGGAGAACCGGCCCAGCCGCCGGGTCGTGGAGAAACTCGGATTCCGTGAGGAGGGGCTGCGGCCGCGTTATCTGCACATCGACGGCGCCTGGCGCGACCACCTCGTCTTCGCGCTCACGGCGGAAGAGGTGCCCGAAGGGCTGTTCGGCCGCTGGCAGCGGACACGAGCACGGCGCACGACGGACGACGGGAGCGCGCCGAACGGCCCGAGCGCCCCGCGGAATCCGCAGAACACCCAGAACACCCCGGGGAATCCCGGGTAGCCCGGAAATTGAATACATGTTCGAAATTGATCGGCGGATGACCGACTCCGGGCATTGAATTGGCGGCAACGGCGGTCCGCTGATCGCATCGGTCGCAAAAAAAGCTGGAAATATCAGCTGGATCGTGCGACACACCGGCCCAATTGGCAGATGGCCTCACGCAAACCCCTCTACGGTGTGAGGCGTGAGCAGCAGCGGCCTCATCTACGCAGTCATCGTCGGGGCCTGGGCCGCCTACTTGGTGCCGATGTGGCTCCGTAGGCAGGACGAGCTGAACGAGGCCCGTCCGACGGAACGCTTCAGCACCGCCATCCGGCTGCTGTCCGGACGGGCGGGGATGGAGCGCCGATACGCCAAGGACCTGCGGTCGCGCTCCGCCCGCGAGGGGGAGCCCGACACCGACGCACCTGGCGCCGTCACCGACTCGGTGGACGTCCGGGCCTTCGCCATGCCTCCGCGCCGTCAGGCGCGCGCGCAGGCCGAACCGGAGGTGTCCGCCCCCGCGGCCAAGTCGCCGTCCGCGCCGGCGGCCACGGCCCCGGCGTCCGCCCCCGCGGCCAACTCCCCTTCCGCACCGGCGGCCAAGTCCTCGTCGGCGCCCGCACAGCAGGGCGTCCCGGCCGCGCGGCGTGCCCCCTCGGCGCAGGCCGCCGCGGCGCGCGCCCGGCGCTCGAAGGTGCTCGCGCGTCGTCGGCGCACCACGGTGATGCTCTTCCTCGCCTTCACGCTCGGCGCGATCGTGGCCGCCGTCGGCGGGCTCGCCTTCCTGTGGGCGCCCGGCGTGCCCGCCGTCATGCTCAGCGTGTACATCGCGTATCTGCGCACCCAGGAACGCCGCCGGTTCGCCTATCAGATGGACCGGCGCCGAGCCGAGGCCGCGGCGCAGCGGCTCAGGGAGCGCCAGCCGCGCCGGCGCGCGCCCCTGGACCCGGGCGCCACCGCCGACGAACCGGACGAGGGACCAGAACCGGAGACCGACCCCGGGCTCTCCGCACTCGCCGCCGACCGGCGCGCCCTCGTCGAGCAGACCGACCACGCCGAGTGGGTCGACCAGCAGCGCGAGCGGCAGCGCCGCCCCGGGCACGGCGACAGCTGGGACCCGGTGCCGGTGCCGCTGCCCACGTATGTGACCGCGCCGGTCGCGCCCCGGGCCACGTCCGATGTGGACCTGGCGGCGCCCGACGCCTGGAGCTCCGCGCGCTCCAGCTCCGTGGTCCCCGAGCGGGAGCCGGAGCAGGCCGCGCCCGCGTCCGCGCCCGGCGGCACGGCGGAGGAGGCGCACGCCGGGGAGGACAAGCCGGCGGCGGACGGACGCACGGACGCCCGCCGGGCCGCCTCCGCCCGCCGGGCGCGCGAGCGCGGACGCACCCCGCTGTTCGACCAGTACGAGGACGGCGACCGGCCGCGCGCCGCCAACGAGTGACGGCGGTCCTCGGGCGGTCCGGGAAACCGTTCCCGGGCCGCCCGGAAACCCGGCCGCTGACCAGTCGGGGAACGGATTTCCAAGCAGCCCGAGGGGGATGCTAAGGTTTCACTCGTTGCAAGGGCCTGTGGCGCAGTCCGGTAGCGCACCTCGTTCGCATCGAGGGGGCCAGGGGTTCAAATCCCCTCAGGTCCACGCACGACTGTTCTTGAGTTCGCTCAGGGACGGTTGACGAGATCCCGCCGATCTTCATGATCGGCAGGGATCTTTGTCGTTTCTGGCGTCTGTTCGAGCCTGTCCGGGGTGGTGGACGGGGGCGTTTGGGGTTGCCGATGTCGAGTTCGTCGGACCCCGGAATCTCAGCGTCTCGCGTCTCACAACAGGCGGGCCCCCTCCCTTGACGATTGCGCCCAGCGGCTGCCGGCCCGCCGAATCCACTCGCGTCCCCTACAGTGCGGGGTGGGCCGTGACTGGCGCTGAGGTGGAGCACCACCGGGGAGCGGTCTGACGAATCGGTCGATGCCGTGCGCCTGGGCGAGTGGTCAACGACGCCTGGGAGGCGACCATGTCCCCGACACAGACGGCCCAGCTCATGAACGGCACCGGACTCGCCCGGCGCATCATCGAGGAGACCACCGCCCGTGCGGCGCAGATCTCACGGCGCACCAGCGTGGCGCCGTGCCTGGCGACTGTCCTGGTGGGTGAGGACCCAGCGTCCGTGACGTACGTCCGCATGAAGCGGGCCCGCTGCGCGAAGGCCGGCATCACCTCCCGCCATGTCCCTCTGCCCGCCACCACCACAACCGCCGAACTGGTCGACACGCTCGCCGCCCTGTCCCAGGACCCCGGGGTGCACGGCATCCTGTTGCAGCACCCTGCCGGTGAGCACATCGACGAGCGCGCGGCGTTCGAGGCCATCGCCCCGGAAAAGGACGTCGACGGCGTCACGATGCACTCCTTCGGCGCGATGAGCTTCGGGCTACCCGGCTTCGTATCGTGCACGCCCGGCGGCATCATGCGGCTGCTGGACGAGTACAACGTCGATCCCGCGGGCCGGCACGCCGTCGTTGTCGGCCGCAGCGCGATCCTCGGTAAACCGGTCGGGATGCTCATGCTCGCCAAGGACGCCACGGTGACGTACTGCCACTCCCGCACCACGGACCTGTCCGCAGTCGTCCGGGAAGCGGACATCGTGATCGCGGCCGTGGGACGGCCCCGACTGATCCGCGGAGAAGACATCAAACCCGGCGCGGTAGTGATCGACGCCGGGTACACCCCCGGCAACATCGGCGACGTGGACTTCGGCACCGCCCACACCCGCGCCCGCTTGATCACCCCTGTTCCCGGCGGGGTCGGCCCGATGACCATCGCCGTCCTGCTGGCACAGACCGTCGACGCTGCCGCGAGGCAACTCGGAGTCCCCGGACGCTGACACCATCCTCAACTTGTCTGAGCCCGTTCGGGGTGCGGCGCGGTCGGCGCGGCCCGGGGGCATGCGACGCCCCGCGGGTCCGGTACGGGTCCGTCATCTTCGCCGTGATCCCTGGTCGGTGCGGCCAGCAGTTCGGGGTCGGAGTAGACCTCGGCGGTGTGCTGCCAGGCGATGAGCAACTGGGCGGCAGAGGCGCTGTTGCCGAGGGAGTCGGCGGGGCATGAAGCCCCAGTCGGCGGTGTCGGCTGGGGCTTTTGTGCGGCTAGAGGGCTTTCGCGTAGCAGAGGCTCGACTCGTAGTGGCGGTAGTAGCCGAACTTGGTGCACGGCTCGTAGCCGCTGGAGACGTACAGGGCGATGGCCTCCGGCTGCTTGGTGCCTGTCTCCAGGACCATGCGGATGCGGCCGGCGGCGCGCGCGTCCTCCTCCAGGGCGGCCAGCAGGCGGCGGGCCAGGCCGCGTCCGCGCATCTGCTCGATCACGAACATGCGCTTGAGTTCGGCGTCGCCGTCCTCGTTGCCCTCGCCGTTCTCGTCCTGGCTGCGCCAGCCGCCGGTGGCCACGGGCCGGTCGTTCTCGTCGTAGGCGATCAGGTACACGCCCCTCGGCGGGGTGAAGTCCGACGCGTCCAGGACCGTGGCGTCGCCGCCGTCGCCGTAGCGCAGGTGGTACTCGGCCTGGACCTCGTCGTTGAGCTTGACGGCGTCGGGGTGGTCGAAGGGAACGCGACGTATATTCATGCTGGGCATCGTACTTCTATGCAGAGGGCGGAACGGGACCTCGTCCAGTGTGCCGGTATCGTGCCCTGGTGCTGACAGTGACCTCGGTGAATGTGAACGGGCTGCGGGCCGCGGCGAAGAAGGGCTTCGTGGCGTGGCTCGCCACAACCCCCGCGGACGTGCTCTGTCTTCAGGAGGTGCGCGCCGAGCCGCGGCAACTGCCCGAGGGCGTGCGGCAGCCGGACGGCTGGCATGTCGTGCACGCCCCGGCCGCCGCCAAGGGGCGCGCGGGCGTCTCCCTGTACACCCGGCGCGAACCGGACCGGGTCCAGGTCGGTTTCGGTTCGGCGGAGTTCGACGCGAGCGGGCGGTACGTCGAGGCCGACCTGCCCGGGGTCACCGTCGCCTCCCTCTACCTGCCCTCCGGGGAGGTGGGCACCGAACGGCAGGACGAGAAGGTCCGCTTCATGGACGAGTTCCTCGCCTACCTGAACGAGCTGCGCGCCCGCGCCGCCGCCGACGGCCGTGAGGTCGTCGTCTGCGGCGACTGGAACATCGCCCACCGGAACGCCGACCTCAAGAACTGGCGCGGCAACACCAAGAACTCGGGCTTCCTGCCGGAGGAACGGGAGTGGCTGGGCGGGGTCCTCGATCCCGCCGGCGCCGGTTACGTCGACGTCGTCCGCTCCCTGTACCCCGATGCCGAGGGCCCGTACTCCTGGTGGTCCTACCGCGGCCGTGCCTTCGACAACGACAGCGGATGGCGCATCGACTACCACGTCGCGACGCCGGGGCTCGCGGCCAGGGCCGTCAAGGGCTTCGTGGAGCGGGCGGCCACGCACGCCGAGCGCTGGTCGGACCACGCCCCGGTGACGGTCGTCTACGACCTCTGACGGGCTTGGGACCGACAGTGGTGGCCGTGGTCCGCGGCCAGTGGGCGTGAACGCGGACGTTGTCGGGCCGGCATGTGAGGGTGCTATCGGGACCGGCTCGCGATGAGGTGGGTGAGGCTGTCCAGGATGCGCTGCAGTCCGAAGCCGAAGGCGTGTTTGGGGTTGTACACGCCCTGGTGAGCTGCACCCGCGGCGCTTCCGACCCGGGCCGCGAGAGGGAACCGGGCGGGATCGAAGACCCTGGCCAGAAGCGGCGCGTTGGCGGCCCACCACTGCTCGTCGGACATGGCGCTGTCGCGGGCCGCGGCCTGGGTGTCGAGGTCGGCGCGGGCGACGGAAGATCACGTCGGCGGCGCCCTCACCGACCCGAACGGTGTCATCTTCCAGCTCGTTGCCTGGGCCACACCCGACAGCCGGTGACGGCCCTGCGGCCGATCGTGGAGGCGGCGGTCGGCCCGTGACAGGCCGCACCGGTTGGGCGAGTTGTGAAGCTGACCTGGGCCCGTGCGGCCTGTGCGGCCTGTGCCAACCCTGCCCTGCGCGGCGTCTCCCGTACGCGTCTTGATGGTGTTCTGCTTGGTCAACCCCGTTTGCGCAGGCGGCGGTCCAGGGCCAGGGAGAACTCCGCCGCCAGGACGCTGCGGGCCAGCGGGCGCAGCCGGTCGACGTCGTCCTCGGGGGCGTGGCGCAGGACCAGTTCGGCGAACATGTCGGCCAGCGCGTCGGCGTGTTCGCGTACGCGCCTGCCCGCGGTCAGCACCTCGGCGAGCGGGATGCCCTCGCGGACCAGGGCGGACGACACATCCAGCAGGCGGCGGCTGATGTGCACGAGTTCGTCGCCGTCGGTGCCCAGATAGCCCAGTTCCATGGCGGCGGCCAGGTTCTCCGGGGTGACCTCACCCTCGAAACGGGCGGCCAGTTCCTCCGGGGTGAGCCGGACCGGCTCCTCCTCGCTGGGTCCTTCGACGCCCAGCAGGTCGGCGACGTCCCGGCCGTGGTCGAACGCCTCCGCAAGCTCGGCGATGCCGCTGAGGGTGTGGCCACGCTCCAGCAGTGCCGAGATGGTGCGCAGCCGGGCCAGATGGTGGTCGTCGTACCAGGCGATGCGGCCCTCGCGGCGGGGCGGCGGGATCAGCTTGCGTTCGCGGTAGAAGCGCAGGGTGCGTACCGTGATGCCGGCCAGCCGGGCCAGCTCCGCCATGCGGTACTCGCGGGGGCCCTCGTGCCGGTCGCCGCCGTGCCCGTCGCCCCGTCCACCGTCTGCTGCCACATGCGCAGCCTAGGCGCTCCGCTCGATGGGCCGCGATGTGCCGTCGGTTGTCTGCGGCGCCGTCGTGGCCGGTCGCTCCCCCAAGTTCTCGGCTTCGCTCGAACAGGGGGGACCCCCACGCGGCGGAGCCGCATATCGATACAGCCCCGCGCCTCTTCGGGGCGCTGCCGAACCGCAGCAAGGCCGTACCGTCGGTAACTTCCTTCTCGCGCCCCCTACCCAGCGGTACGCGGCTGCTCTACCCTCCCATTGCGCCAGTGTTCACTGGCGTAATCCATTGCGATGCCTGGAGGCTGCGGAATGGCCGAGCACGAGCATGTGCGGGTGGCGGTGATCGGGTCGGGATTCGGCGGGCTGGGCGCCGCCGTGCGGCTGCGCCGCGAGGGGATCACCGACTTCGTCGTCTTGGAACGGGCGGACAGCGTCGGCGGCGCGTGGCGGGACAACAGCTACCCCGGGTGCGCCTGCGACGTGCCGTCCCACCTGTACTCCTTCTCCTTCGCGCTCAACCCCGAGTGGCCGCGCACCTTCTCCGGAAGGGAACACATCCGCGCCTACCTGGAGCACGTCACCGACACCTTCCGGCTGCGCCCGCACCTGCGCTTCGGCGCCGAAGTGAAGAGGGCGACCTGGGACACACAGCGGCTGCGCTGGCACATCGAGACCAGCGCAGGCCCGCTCTTCGCCGATGTCGTCGTCTCCGCCACCGGGCCGCTGTCCGACCCGAAGATCCCCGCGATCCCGGGCCTCGACTCCTTCCCGGGCAAGGTCTTCCACTCGGCCCGCTGGGACCACGGCTACGACCCGCGCGGCAAGCGCGTCGCCGTGGTCGGCACGGGCGCCTCCGCGATCCAGATCGTGCCGGCCCTCCAGCCGCTCGTCTCCCGGCTCACCCTCTTCCAGCGCACCCCGCCATGGGTGATGCCGCGCGCCGACCGGGCCATCAGCGGCATCGAACGCCGGCTGCACCGGCGGCTGCCCTTCACCACCCAGGTACGGCGCGGACTGCTGTGGGGCATCCGGGAGGCGCAGGTGCAGGCGTTCACCAAGCACCCGGGCGAACTCGGCCTGGTCGAGCGGCTGGCCAAGCGCAACATCGCCCGCGCCGTCAAGGACCCCGCGCTGCGCGCCAAACTCACCCCCGACTACCGGATCGGCTGCAAACGCATCCTGCTGTCCAACTCCTACTATCCGGCCCTGACCCGGCCGAATGTCGACGTGGTGGCCGACGGGCTGAGCGAGGTCAGGGGTGCCACGGTGCTCGCCGCCGACGGCAGTGCGGCCGAGGTCGACGCGATCGTCTTCGCCACGGGATTCCACGTCACCGACATGCCGATCGCCGAACGGGTCGTCGGGGCCGGGGGCAGGACGCTGGCGGAGTCCTGGAAGGACGGCATGCAGGCGCTGCGCGGGAGCTGCGCGCCCGGCTTCCCCAACTGGCTGACGATCATCGGGCCGAACACCGGACTCGCGAACTCCTCCATGGTCCTGGTCATCGAGTCCCAGCTGAACTATCTGGCCGACTTCCTGCGGCAGTTGGACGTGCTAGGCGGGCGTGCCGCCCTCGACGCCCGCCCGGGCGCCGTGCGCGCCTGGAACGAGCGGATCCAGGAGCGGTTGAGGCGCACCGTGTGGAACACCGGCGGCTGCACCAGCTGGTATCTGGACGCGAGCGGCCGCAACACCACCGTCTGGCCCGGTACGACGACCGAGTTCCGGCGGGCCACCCGGCGGGTGGACCTCGCCGAGTACGAGGTGCTGCGGGTGCCCGCCCGTGCCGCGGCCCCGGCGGGGGTGGGGGCATGAGCCGGCTGACACGGCCGACCGCGGGCCCCTGCGCGCCGCCCGCGCCCGCCCGGGAGCTGACGGTCGTCTCCGCCGACGGCGCGCGGCTGCACGCCGAGGTGCACGGCCCGAAGGACGCGCCGCCGGTCGTCCTCGCCCACGGCTGGACCTGCTCGACCGCCTTCTGGGCGGCGCAGATCCGGGACCTGGCGGCGGACCACCGGGTCATCGCGTACGACCAGCGGGGCCACGGGCGCAGCCCGGCGCACCCCGTCTGCTCCACGCGGGCGCTGGCGGACGACCTGGAGGCGGTGCTCGCCCACACGCTCGCGCCCGGCGAACGGGCCGTGATCGCGGGCCACTCCATGGGCGGCATGACCGTGCTGGCGGCGTCCGCGCGGCCCCGCCTCCGCGAGCACGCCGCCGCCGTCCTGCTGTGCGGCACGGGCAGTTCGCGGCTGGTCGCCGAGGCACGGGTGATACCCCTGCGCGCCGGGCGCGGGCGCACCTGGCTCACGGCGCGGATCCTCGGCTCGCGCGCCCCGCTGGGACCGGTCACGCCGATGGCCCGGCGGATCCTCAAGTACGCCACGATGGGCGCCGGTTCCGCCCCGGCCGTGGTGGAGGCGTGCGCACGGATCGTGCACGCCTGCCCGCGCGGCGCCCGGCACGCCTGGTCGCAGGTGCTGGAACGGCTCGATCTCGACGACGCGGTACGGGAGTTGGCGGTGCCTACGGCGGTGGTCGTGGGCAGTGCCGACCGGCTCACCCCGCCGGTGCACGCGCGGGCCATCGCCGCCGCGCTGCCGCACTGCGTCGGCCTGACCGAACTGCCCGGCCTCGGGCACATGACCCCGCTGGAGGCCCCCGGCCTGATCAGCGGGCGGATCCGGGAACTCGCCACGACCTACGCCCGGCAGACACGGGACACGGCGGGCACCGGGAGCACGACCGGGGCCGGGAGCAGGACGGGTGCCGTACGGACAGCGGGTGCCGTACGGACGACCGGCGCCGCAGACACGGCCGGCGCCGTACGGAGGGCCGGCGCCGCAAACACGACAGGCGCCGCAAACACGACAGGCGCCGCAGACACGACAGGCCCCGTGGACGGTGCGGGCGCCGAGAACAGGCATGCCAAGGAGGGCGCATGAGGGTCGGCCTCGAAGGGCAGGTCGCGGTCGTCACCGGAGCGGCGCGCGGCGTCGGCGCGCTGCTCGCCCGCAAACTCTCCGCGCACGGCGCAACGGTGGCGCTGGTCGGGCTGGAGGCGGACGCGCTGAGGGACGTCGCCGGACGGCTGCACGGCCCGGGCGGCCACTGGTACGCCGACGTCACCGACCACGAGGCGATGACCCGTGTCGCAGGCGAGGTCAAGGAACGGTTCGGGAAGGCGGACATCGTCGTCGCCAACGCGGGCGTCGCCACCGGCGGCCCCTTCGCCGACTCCGACCCGGACGCCTGGCGGCGGGTGATCGAGGTCAATCTGATCGGCTCGGCGGTGACGGCCCGCGCGTTCCTGCCGTTGCTCACCGAGAGCCGCGGCTATCTGCTGCAGATCGCCTCGCTCGCCGCGATCACCCCGGCGCCGATGATGACGGCGTACTGCGCGTCCAAGTCGGGTGTGGAGGCGTACGCGCACAGCCTGCGCGCCGAGGTCGGCCACCGGGGGGTGCGGGTCGGGGTGGCGTATCTGTCCTGGACCGACACGGACATGGTGCGCGGCGCCGACCAGGACGAGGTCATGCGGGAGTTGCGGCAGCGGCTGCCGTGGCCGGCGGGCAGGACCTATCCGCCGGGGCCCGCGGTGGACCGTATCGTCGCCGGGATCGAACGCCGGTCGAGCCATGTGTACGGGCAGTGGTGGCTGCGCGGGATGCAGGGCGTACGCGGCTGGCTGCCGGGGCTCGTCGGGACGGTGGGACAGCGCGAGATGCGGCGGTTCGCGCCCCGGCTCCAGGGGAAGCGCACGGGGCTCGTCGGCGCGGGCGGTCAGGCCGACGAACAGGAGCGTGCTACGCACGGTAACTGATCGACATGCGCTCCGTGTCCAGCCGTGTGAATCTGGTCGGGGCCCACTGAGGGCCCCAACCCCCCTCACCCTCACGGGAGTGAACCCACATGGGTATCAAGGACCAGTTCCAGGACAAGGCCAAGAGCATGCGGGACCAGGCCGAGCAGAACATGCGCGAGAAGGCCGGCCAGCGCGGTCAGCAGAAGTCCGGCAAGCCGCAGTCCGAGCGTGGCCGCCAGAACCCGCGGGACAAGCAGGACACCGAGCGCGAGATGCACGACCGCATGGACCAGGACTACGACGCCTGACGCCACGGTCGGCCATCGGCCCACAAGGGGCGCCCCGGACGCGGGGCGCCCCTCCGCCTGCCCCGCCCCGCCTCGGCACGGAGGACCTCTCGTGGCTGACGTGGGGCTCAACTCCGGGCGTGCGGCCCGCTTGTGGCCGGGCGGCGGCCGTTTGTGGCCGGGCGGCGGCCGTGTGTGGTCGGCGTGGGGTCTCAACTCCCGGTGGTCATGGGCGGGGTGGGAGGGGTGGGCGGGAGCGGTCGGGGATGTCGTCGTGGTCGGGTGGGGTCGCCACGGGCCAGGTGTCCAGCAGGTCCATGGCCAGCCGGATCGCCTCGTCCATCTCGACATGGCGGCCCTCGGCCCAGTCCAGGGGCGTGCGCAGGGCCTCCACGTCCGGGGCGACGCCGTGGTTCTCCACGGACCAGCCGTACGCGTCGAACCAGGCCGCGTTCATCGGCACCGTGATCACCGTGCCGTCGCCCAGCCGGTGCCGCCCGGTGATGCCGACCACGCCGCCCCAGGTGCGCTGCCCGACCACCGGCCCCAGCTTCAGCAGCCGGATGGCGGCCGTGATCATGTCGCCGTCGGAGGAGGTCGCCTCGTCGGCGAGCGCCACGATCGGGCCGCGCGGCGCGTTCGACGCGTACGACACCGGCTGCGCGTCGCGGGTCACGTCCCAGCCGAGGATCGTCCGGGTCAGCTTCTCGACGACGAGTTCGCTGATGTGCCCGCCCGCGTTGCCGCGCACGTCCACCAGGAGCGCGGGCCGTGACACCTCCATGCGCACATCGCGGTTGAACTGGGCCCAGCCGGAGCCGCCCATGTCGGGGATGTGCAGATAGCCGCACCGGCCGCCGCTCAACTCCCGTACGACTTCGCGGCGTTTGGCCACCCAGTCCTGGTAGCGCAGCGGCCGTTCGTCGATCAGCGGGACGACGGCCACCCGCCGCGACCGGTCACCCGGGACCGCCACGGAGCCGCCTGCGCCGGTCAGTTCGTCCCCGGAGGGGCAGTGGGCGAAGGTCAGCTCCACGGTCGTGCCGCCGGCGCCCGCCAGCAGCGGGTACGGGCCCGCCACCGGGTCCACCGGCCGCCCGTCCACGTGCGTGAGCACGGCGCCCTCCCGGATGCCGGTGCCGGCCAGCGGCGAGCGCGCCCGGGAGTCGGAGGAGTCGCCGGGCAGGATCCGCTTGACCGTCCAGTGCCCGTCCCGGCAGACGAAGTTGGCGCCGAGCAGGCCCTGGTAGCGCTGGTAGTGGGGTGGGCCCTCGTTGCGGCGGGCCGGGGTGACATAGGCGTGGGAGGTGCCCAGTTCGCCCAGCACCTCGCGCAGCAGGTCCGCGAAGTCGTCCGGGGAGGCGACGCGTTCGACCAGCGGCCGGTACTGGTCGAGGACCGCGTCCCAGTCGATGCCGCACATTCCCGGGTCCCAGAAGTAGGCCCGGATGAGCCGGCCCGCCTCCTCGAAGGACTGGCGCCACTCGGCGGGCGGGTCGACCTCGTGCAGGATGCGGCGCAGATCGATCCAGACCGTCGTGTCGGCGTCGCCCGGATCGGTGGACGGTACGGCGCGCAGGTCGTCCTCGTCGACCACGACCAGCCGGGTGCCGTCGCCGCTGACCGTGAACCAGTCCAGATGACCGACGAGTTCGGACCGTTTCGCCTTGGTGATGTCGAAGTGCTCCAGGGTCGGGCGCCCGCTGATGTCGGCCGGGTTGACGAAGGTCTCGCCCAGCGCGCCGGAGATCGGCCAGCGCAGCCAGACCAGGCCGCCGCCCGCCACCGGGTGCAGCGCCGAGTACTTGGAGGCGGTCACCGGGAACGGGGTGACCCGGCTCTCCAGGCCCTCGACCTCGACGGTCACCGCGTTGCCGTCGCCGGGCCCGTCCTCGGCGGGGTCCAGGCCGCCGGCCGCCGGGCGCCCGTCCGGGTTCAGCGCGAACGGGGAGGGGGTGGCGGACGACAGCGGCACCAGGTAGGGGCGGCAGCCGAGCGGGAAGGACAGGTCGCCGGTGTGCACGTCGTACACCGGGTCGAAGCCGCGCCAGGACAGGAACGCCAGGTAGCGGCCGTCCCGGGTGAACACCGGGTTCTCGTCCTCGAAGCGGCCGTTGGTGACGTCGACGATCAGCCGGTCCGCCTGTCCGGTCCCGGGGACGCGGGCCATCTTGATCTGCCGCAGTGAGCGTCCGATCCCCGGGTGCGACCAGGTCAGCCAGGTCCCGTCCGGGGCGAACGCCAGGTCCTTCACCGGCCCGTTGACGGACCGGATCACCTCGACGACCCCCTCACCCCCGCCGTCCACCCACGATCCGCCCCCGGAACCCCCGGCGGGGGCATCGCCCGAGTCGCCGGGGCCGCCACCCCCGGAACCGCCAGAAGCCCCCAAGCCCCCGGCTATCCCCGAGCCGCTGGCTTCCCCGGAGCCCCCGTCCATCCTGGAGCCGCCGGCTTCCCCGGCGCCTCCGGCGCCCTTGGAGTTCTCAGAGTCCCCGGTGTTCCCCAAGTCCCCGGCGTCCTCGGTGGCTTCGGTGGTGTCTATGAGGAGGAGTCGTCCGTCGTGCGCGGCGACGGCGAGGCG
Organism: Streptomyces diversicolor; assembly: GCF_057537855.1. Taxonomy (NCBI): domain Bacteria; kingdom Bacillati; phylum Actinomycetota; class Actinomycetes; order Kitasatosporales; family Streptomycetaceae; genus Streptomyces; species Streptomyces diversicolor. The sequence continues at coordinate 153,667 of NZ_BAAJXA010000016.1, read as the reverse complement.
TTCGCCCGAGGGGTCCGAGGCCAGTTCCAGGACCCGGCCAAGCCCTCGGGGGGCCAGCCGGCGCGGCGCCTGGTCGCCGCTGGCCCTCGGCAGCCGGGCTATCTCGATCCGGTCCTCGCCCTCGGCGTCCGTGACGTAGGCGATCTGCCCGGTCGAGCCCAGCATCTCCGGCAGCCGGACCCGGACGCCCGGGGTGTCCGCGAGGGTGCGGGCCGGGCCGTCGCGGTGGGTGAGCCAGTACAGGCTGCCGCGCACGACGACGGCGCTGGCCCGCCCCGTCTCGTCGACCGAGACGCCGTCCACGTGCTGCGCGGCCGGGACCTGGTAGCGGCGGCGGCCGGCCCGCGGGCCGGACAGCCGCACGTCGAGCCGGCGCGGCACGGCGTGCGGCGACAGGTCGTCGACGAGCCACAGATCGCCCCCGCACTGGTACACCACCCGCGTTCCGTCACTGGCGGCGTGCCGGGCGTAGAAGGCGTCGTGGTCGGAGTGGCGGCGCAGGTCGGAGCCGTCGTACGCGCACGAGTAGAGGTTGCCGACGCCCTCGTGGTCGGAGAGGAAGGCGATCCGGCCGGCCACGAACATCGGGGAGTCCAGATGGCCGCCGAGGTCGGCGAGCAGCCGCCGTCCGTGCAGCCACAGCCGGCCCATGGCGCCACCCCGGTACCGCTTCCAGCCGGCCGGTTCGTGCGGCGGGGTGCCGGTCAGCAGCAGGGTCCTGCGCTCGTCGGCGATGTCCGCGACCTGGATGTCGCTGACCGGGCCCCAGGGGAGCGTGCGGCCCGGGTCGCCCTCGGTGGAGACCTTGTAGGCCCAGGTGAAGTAGGAGAAGGGCTGGCCGTGGGAGGCGACGGCGAGGATGTCGGACACGCCGTCCGGGCCGGGCGGCGTCCAGCCGCACACCCGGGTGTCGGCACTGCCCCAGTACGTCAACTGCCGCCCCGGTCCGCCGTCGACGTCGGCCAGGTGGATCTCGGGTACCAGGCTGTGCCAGGTGGTGTAGGCGATCCGGCGGCCGTCGGGGGAGAAGCGCGGGTGGCCGGTCTTGGTGCGGTCGACGGTGAGCCGCCGGGCGCGGCCGGGTGCGTCGAGGGAGGCCAGCCACAGGTCGTCCTCGGCCACGAAGCACAGCAGGTCGCCGCTGAGGTGCGGCAGGCGCAGATAGCTCACCTCCCCATGCTTTTCCGCCGTCTGCGCACGGGCAACTTATGCGGAACTGACGGACGTGACCCAGCGCACGTACGAAACAGTTTCGTTTCGATGGTGGGTGCGCTACATTCGTCTCGTACGAAACCGTGTCGTTCGGAGCAGGAAGGCTGAGTGGTATGGCTGGGGCATCCAGGGGTGTGGCGTCAGCCGCTCCGGTGGAGCCGGTGCTCGCACCGGGGCGTCGCAGTCGGATCACTCCTGAGCGTGAGGCCGAGTTGTACGAGGCCGTGCTCGATCTGCTCCGGGAAGTCGGCTACGACGCCCTCACCATGGACGCCGTGGCCGCCCGCACCCGGTCCAGCAAGGCCACCCTCTACCGCCAGTGGGGCGGCAAGGCCGACCTGGTCGTGAAGGCCATCCGGCACGGCAAGCCGGGCAACATCGAGGACATCGACACCGGATCGCTGCGGGGCGATCTGCACGCCCTGATGGCGGCCGAGGACGACTGCGTCATCGAGCGGAACTCCGCCCTGATGCGCGGCGTCGCCATGGCCATGCACAACAACCCGGACCTGCGCGAGGCGTTCCGCAACCAGCTCGTGGACCCCGAGATGAACGGGTTCCGCCAGGTGGTGCAGCGCGCCATAGACCGCGGCGAGGTCCGCCCGGACTGCCCGGCGCTGGAATTCCTGGTGCACATGATGGTCGGCGGCTTCGCCACCCGAGCACTGCTCGACGACCAGCCACCCACCCGTGCCTTCCTCATCTCGTACGTCGACGCCGTGGTCCTCCCCGCCCTCGGCGTGCCCACCGACTGACCACCTCGCACCTCCCCAGCCCCACCTGACGTCACCGCTCACGTCGTCGGGCCGATCAGCCCTGCCCCCACGGGTCGATCACCCCTGCCCTGAACACCCCACGACTGACCGGGAGTACGCCCTCGTGGCCACGTTCCTCTACAAACTGGGCCGGCTCGCCTTCAGGCGACGGCACTTCGTCGCCCTGATCTGGGTGGCGCTGCTGACCCTGGCGGGCGTCGGCGCGGCCAGCGCGCCCGCGGCCGGCAACACCTCCTTCTCGATCCCCGGCACGGAGGCACAGAAGGCCTTCGACCTGCTGGAACAGCGCTTCCCCGGCATGAGCGCCGACGGCGCGACCGCCCGCGTCGTCTTCAAGGCGCCGAACGGCGAGAAGATGACGGACAAGGACAACAAGGCCACCGTCGAGAAGACGGTGAAGGAGCTGGGCGACGGCTCCGAGGTCGCCTCCGTCGCCGACCCGTACAAGGGCAAGGCGGTCAGCAAGGACGGCACGATCGCCTACGCGTCCGTCACGTACAAGGTCTCCGGCATGGAGCTGGAGGACTCCTCGCGCGACGCGCTCAACCAGGCCGCCGAGGACGCGCGGGACGCCGGGCTGACCGTCGAGATCGGCGGTGACGCGCTCAGCGCCACACCGGAGACCGGATCCAGCGAGGTCATCGGCATCGCGGTCGCCGCGGTCGTCCTCGTCATCACCTTCGGCTCCCTGATCGCGGCCGGGCTTCCGCTGCTGACCGCGCTCATCGGCGTGGGCATCGGCGTCTCCGCCATCACCGCGCTGGCCAGCGTCCTCGACCTGGGCTCGACCACCTCCATCCTGGCGATGATGATCGGCCTCGCCGTCGGCATCGACTACGCGCTGTTCATCCTCTCCCGCTACCGCGCCGAACTCGCCGAGGGCCGCGACCGCGAGGAGGCCGCGGGGCGGGCCGTCGGCACCGCGGGCTCCGCGGTGGTCTTCGCGGGCCTCACCGTGGTGATCGCCCTGGTCGGCCTGTCCGTCGTCAACATCCCGATGCTGACGAAGATGGGCATCGCGGCCGCCGGCACCGTCGCCGTCGCGGTCCTGATCGCCCTCACCATGATCCCGGCGCTGCTCGGCTACGTGGGCCGCAGGGTCAAGCCGGCCGGCGAGAAGAGCAGGCTGTTCGGCGGCCGGCGCAAGGCCGAGCAGCCGCAGCAGGCCGGCCGGCCGAACATGGGCACCCGCTGGGCGAGCTTCGTCGTGCGCCGCCCGGTCGCCGTCCTGCTGCTGGGCATTGTCGGCCTCGGCGCCGCGGCCGTCCCGGCCGGCTCCCTGGAACTGGGCCTGCCCGACGACGGCTCCCAGCCGACGTCCACCACCCAGCGCCGCGCCTACGACCTGCTCTCCGAGGGCTTCGGGCCGGGCTTCAACGGCCCGCTGATGGTCGTCGTCGACGCCTTCGACAGCGACCGCCCGAAGGCCGCCTTCACCGACGTCGAGGACCGGATCAAGGGCCTTGAGAACGTCGTCACGGTGGCCCCGGCCGCGCCCAACAAGGCCGGTGACACCGCGACCATCACCGTGATCCCGGACTCCAAGCCGTCCTCGACCAGCACCGAGGACCTGGTGCACGCGATCCGGGACACCGGCGCCGACATCGCCCGGAGCACCGACGCCACGGTGCTGGTCACCGGTTCGACGGCGATGAACATCGACGTCTCGCAGAAGCTGAACGACGCGCTGCTGCCCTATCTGACCCTCGTCGTCGGCCTCGCGTTCCTGCTGCTGATCGTGGTCTTCCGCTCCGTCCTCGTGCCGCTGAAGGCGGCCCTCGGCTTCCTGCTGAGCGTGCTGGCCGCCCTGGGCGCCGTCGTCGCCGTCTTCCAGTGGGGCTGGCTGTCCGGCCTGATGGGCGTCGAGGAGACCGGTCCGGTCATGTCGATGATGCCGATCTTCATGGTCGGTGTGGTCTTCGGCCTCGCCATGGACTACGAGGTGTTCCTGGTGACCCGGATGCGGGAGGCGTACGTCCACGGGGAGAAGCCGAGCCAGGCCGTGGTGACCGGCTTCCGGCACGGCGCACGGGTCGTCACGGCCGCGGCCGTGATCATGATCGCGGTCTTCGCCGGCTTCATCGGCTCCAGCGAGTCGATGGTGAAGATGATCGGCTTCGGCCTCGCGGTCGCCGTGCTCTTCGACGCCTTCATCGTGCGCATGGCGATCGTGCCCGCGGTGCTCGCCCTGCTCGGCAAGCGTGCCTGGTGGCTGCCCGGCTGGCTGGACCGCCTGCTGCCCAACGTGGACGTCGAGGGCGAGGGCCTGCGCGCCCGGGACGACGACCGGCCACGGGACGAGGACCGGGAGCTGGTACGCGCCTGACGCGCACCGCCTGACACAGGAACCGGCCGGTGAGGGACCGTGGGGACGGGGCTGCCCTCACCGGCCTTCTGTGTCCCGGGCGACGCGACGGAACTTGTTCGCCCGCCTGCCCGTCCCGCGACCCAACTCGCCCGCCTGCCCGTCCGCCCGTTCGCTCGTCCCGCGACGCGAGCGAACCCGTTCGCCCGCCGTCCGCCCGTCCCGCTACGGTGCACCCATGCCACCGACGACGCCGACAGCCGCCCCGGACGCCGAGGGCTCCGGAGCCCACCCCCAATTCGCCGCCGCCCTGGACGAGCTGGGCCTCGAAGACCTGCACGCGCGCATCCGGCGCTTCCCGGACGCGACCCGCACCGCCGCCGAGGCCGCCGCCGCGATCGGCTGCGAGCTGAGCCAGATCTGCAAGTCGCTGATCTTCGCCGTGTGGGGGTCCCCCCTGCTTGAGCGAAGCCGAGAGCTTGGGGGAGGGGTGCCGGTGCTCGTCCTCATGGACGGCGCGTCCCGGGTGGACGTCGAGCGGGTCCGGGCGGAACTGGACGCCGAATCCGTCACCCGGGCCAAGGCCGAGGTCGTACGGGAGACCACCGGGTACGCCATCGGCGGTGTGCCGCCCTTCGGGCACCGGACCCGCACCCGGGTGCTCGCCGATCGCTCGCTGCTCGGCCACGACCTCGTGTGGGCCGCCGCCGGCACCCCGCACACCGTGTTCCCGATGGACCCGAAGACGCTGATCGCCCATGCCGGCGGCACCCTGGTGGACGTACGCGAGCGCACCCCCTGACCACCGCGGCACGGCCCGCGGGCGACACCTCGGCGATCTCGGTCCGCGGGTCCGTCGCTCCGCTCAGCAGGCTCCGCGTGACCACGACGAGCATGGCGAACGCCGCCCCGACCCCGACGCACGCCGTGGCGGCGCCCAGCGCGCCGATCAGCTCCATGCCGTCGTCCGGTGAAGAGGCCGCCTAAGATCGCCGCGGCGGTACCGGCCCGGAGGGCGGCTGTGAAGAGACGACGCATCGACTCCCGTATGGGTCGCGCCGGAGCGGGAATCCGCGAGCAGGACATTCCAGAACAGGAGCACGCATGACCGACAAGCTCACCGTGAGCGTCCTGGGCACGGGCATCATGGGCGCCGCGATGGCCCGCAACATCGCCCGCGCCGGACACGCCGTCCGCGCCTGGAACCGCACCCGGGACAAGGCCCAGCCGCTGGCCTCCGAGGGGGTGCACATCGCCGCCGACCCGGCCGAGGCGGTGCACGGGGCCGACATCGTGCTGACCATGCTGTACGACGGCGACACCGTCCTGGAGGTCATGCGCGAGGCGGCACCCGCGCTGCGCTCCGGCGCCGTCTGGGCGCAGTCGACCACGGCCGGCCTCGACTCCGTCGCCGAACTCGCCGCGTTCGCCCGCGAGCACGGCCTCGTCTTCTACGACGCCCCCGTCCTCGGCACCCGGCAGCCCGCCGAGTCCGGGCAGCTCACCGTGCTGGCCGCAGGACCCGAGGAGCACCGGGCGACGGTCAAGCCCGTCTTCGACGCGATCGGCGTGCGGACCCTGTGGACCGGCGACGACGGGGCCGAGGCCGGTGCGACCCGGCTCAAGCTGGTCGCCAACAGCTGGGTCCTCGCGGTCACCGCGGCCGGCGGGGAGGTCGTCGCCCTCGCCCAGGCGCTCGGCGTCGACCCGCACAGCTTCTTCGACCTGATCGCCGAGGGACCGCTCGACATGGGGTACCTGCGGGCCAAGGCGGGGATGATCCTCGACGGGCAGCTGACGCCCGCGCAGTTCGCGGTGACCACCGCCGAGAAGGACGCGCGGCTGATCGTGCGGGCGGGGGAGCGCGGTCACGTACGCCTGGATGTCGCCGCCGCCACCGCCGAACGCCTCGCCCGGGCCGCCGCGCAGGGGCACGGCGACGAGGACATGGCCGCCGCGTACTTCGCGAGCTTCGACGGCGAGCCGGAGTCCTGACGCGGTCCGGCGTGACGTGGCGGCGGCGTGGGCGCACCCTGGAATCAGTGGTTCCGGAGGTGGTCCTCATGATGCACAGCACAGTGGGATGGCACGTCGAGATGGAGTTCGAGGAGGACGAACAGCACACGCGGGCGGCGGCCCTGCTGCGGCTGCCCGACGGCACGGAGGTGCGGGCACACGGCCAGGCGAGCCGGCACCGCACCGACAGCAATCAGCCGCGGGTCGGCGAGGAGATAGCGGGCGCCCGCGCCCTCAACGAGCTGGCGATGCAACTACTGACCAAGGCCCACAACGAAATAGACGCAGCCTCCGGCCGCACGTCCCACCCCATCAACGTCTGAACAGCCGACGCCCCGCAGGGGGCGCGGGGAACTGCGCGCTCAGCCACGACGGCGCTGCGGTCAAGGGCCGGCAGTGCGCCCCGTAAGGGGCGCGGGGAACTGCGCGACCAGCCACGATGGCGCCGCAGACGAAGACCGGCAGCGCGGCCCGCAGGGTAAGGGCACCGGGGGCAAATCTAGCCGACCCCAGCCGAGGGAGCCGCCAACTCCCCGGCGAGAGCCGCACGTAGCGCTCGTACAAGGGCCTGCGCCCGCGGATCCGCGGTCACGCTCTGCCGGAAGCCGTTCGTCACATAGCCGAAGGCGATCCCCGACTCCGGATCGGCGAAGCCGAGCGCGCCACCGCGCCCGGGGTGCCCGAAGGAGCCGGTGGTCAGCAGCGGCGACGCCGTGCCGTGCAGCATGTAGCCGAGGCCGAAGCGAGTGCCCACGACCAGGACGCGGTCGGGCCCGGCGGACCGTTCGCCGCGGGCCAGTTCCATGGTGCGCGGGGTGAACAGCCGCCGGCCGCCGTCCACGTCGCCGATCAGCGCCGCGTAGAACCGGGCCAGCCCGTCCGCGGTGGCGATGCCGTTGGAGGCGGGCAGGGCGGCGGCGCGGTAGCCGGGGTCGTTCTCGTCGGGCAGCGGGGTGATCGCGGCGAAGGCGCGGCGGGTCAGGGACCCGGGGTCGGCGTACGCCTCGGCGACGGACCGCTTGGGCCGGGTCCGCAGCCCGCCGGCCGCTTCGGGTGCTTCGACGGGCCCGACCCGGCCCACGCGCGCGGCCTGCGCGTCCGGCAGCCCGAGCCACAGGTCCGCGCCGACCGGCCCGGCGATCTCGTCGGCGAGCCAGGCGCCGACGGGCCGGCCGGTGATGCGCCGGGCCAGCTCCCCGGTGAGCCAGCTGTAGGTCTGCGCGTGGTAGCCGTGGTCCGTGCCCGGTTCCCACACGGGCGCCTGGGCAGCGACGGCCGCCGCGCCCAGCTCGGGATCGGCCGCCTGTGCGGGGGTGAGCGGGCGGTCCAGCACGGGCACGCCGGCGCGGTGCGCGAGCAGGTGCCACACCAGCGTGCGCTCCTTGCCCGCGGTCTTGAACTCCGGCCAGTACGCGCCCACGGGCGCCTCCAGGTCCAACTCCCCGCGCTGGTGCAGCAGGAGCAGGACGGCCGCGGCGACGCCCTTGGTGGCCGAGCGCACGATCTGCGCGGTGCCGCGCTCCCAGGGCTCGGCCCCGGCGTTCTCGGCGGCCCCGGTGTTCCCGTCCGTCCCCGACAGCCCGGCCGTCCCGTGCACGTCCTTGGTGCCGCCCCACAGGTCGACGACCCGGTGCCCGTCCCGGTACACGGCGACCGCAGCGCCCCGCTCGCCCAGGTGCGCGAAGTTGCGCTGGAACGCCTCCCTGACCGGCTCGAAGCCCTCGGCCACTGTGCCGTTCACGTCCACGCCCGCACACCCCTTCGGCTCACCTTCGACTGTCAGTGCAACACGCGCGGTCGGACTGCGATTCCGCGGGTCACCGCCCGGCCGTCGTCACCGATCGCGGGTCGAAGCCGAAGGGCAGTTCCAGGCGGTGGGAGCGCATCAGCGCGTCGTCGGAGAGCAGGTCGCCGGTCGGACCGTCCGCGGCGATCACGCCGTCGCTGAGGATCAGGGCGCGCGGGCACAGCTCCAGCGCGTACGGCAGGTCGTGGGTGACCATGAGGACGGTGACGTCCAGCGCGCGCAGGATGTCGGCGAGTTCCCGGCGGGAGGCCGGGTCGAGGTTGGAGGAGGGCTCGTCGAGGACCAGGATCTCCGGCTCCATCGCCAGCACGGTGGCGACGGCGACCCGGCGCCGCTGGCCGAAGGAGAGGTGGTGCGGTGGCCGGTCGGCGAAGTCCTGCATGCCCACCCGTTCCAGGGCCGTGCGCACCCGCTCCTTAAGCGCCGTGCCCTTCAGACCGGCCGCCGCGGGTCCGAACGCCACGTCCTCCCGCACGGTCGGCATGAACAGTTGGTCGTCGGGGTCCTGGAAGACGATGCCGACCTTCTGCCGGATCTCGGCCATGTGCTTCCTGCCGACCGGCCGTCCGGCCACGGTCACCGTCCCGGCCCCACCGCTCAGGATGCCGTTGAGGTGCAGCACGAGGGTGGTCTTGCCGGCGCCGTTCGGGCCGAGCAGCGCGACCCGTTCGCCGCGGCCGATGCGGAAGTTGACGCCGAACAGGGCCTGGTGGCCGTCGGGGTAGGCGAAGGCGAGGCCGGAGACCTCCAGGGACGCGGGGATCGAGTCAGTGGTCACAGGGTCCATCCCAGCAGACAGACGACGAGCGCGGCGAACGGGAGGGTGAGGGCGTACGACCACTGGGCCCGGGACGCGGTGACCTCGTCGATGACCGGCATCGAGCCGGCGTATCCGCGGCTCACCATGGCCAGGTGGACGCGTTCGCCGCGTTCGTAGGAGCGGATGAACAGCGCCCCGGCGGACTTGGCGAGCACGCCCCAGTGGCGCACGCCCCGTGCCTCGAAGCCGCGTGATGCGCGGGCGATCCGCATGCGGCGCATCTCGTCGGTGATGACGTCGCCGTAACGGATCATGAACGACGCGATCTGGACCAGCAGGGGCGGCAGCTTCAGCCGTTGCAGCCCGAGCAGCAGTTCGCGCAGTTCGGTGGTGGCGGCCAGCAGCACCGAGGCGGCGACGCCCAGCGTGCCCTTGGCGAGCACGTTCCAGGCGCCCCACAGGCCGTGCACGCTCAGCGACAGGCCGAGGACGTCCACCCGCTCGCCCTCCGCCACGAACGGCATGAGCACCGCGAACGCGACGAACGGCACCTCGATCAGCAGGCGTTTGAGCAGGAAACCGGCCGGGATCCGGGCGCGGTGCGCCACCGTCGCGAGCAGCACGGCGTACAGTCCGAACGCCCACACGGCCTCGCGTGGGGTGGAGACCACGACCACCACGAAGGCGAAGGCGGCGGCGAGTTTGGTGTGCGGCGGCAGCGCGTGCACGGGCGAGTGCCCGTGCCGGTACAGCCGATGGGTGTGTCCGGCCCCCATGTCAGACGTCCGTGCCCGCGGGGGAGACGTCCCGGGTGCGGCGCCTGCGCACCGTCCAGAAGACCGCGCTGCCCGCGACGACGGTGACGCCGACGCCGATCACACCGGCGAGGCCGCCGGAGAGCCGGGCGTCGGAGATGTCCTTGACGCCGTAGTCGGCGAGCGGTGAGTCGGCCGAAGCGTGCTCCTCGGCCTTCTTGTCGATGCCGTGGTCGTGGGCGACCTTCTCCAGGCCGTCGGGGTTGGCTGAGGCGTAGAAGCTGACGAACCCGGCGAGCACGAGCGAGGTGACGAGACCGGTGATCCACAGGGTGCGGCGTGATGTCCGGGCGGCGGCCGGGACCGGGGCGGCCGGGGCGTCGACCAGTTCGCCGTTCACCCGCAGCTTCAGCTCCCGCCGCAGGCCCCGGGCCCCGTGCACCAGGTCCGGCCGTACGGCGATGACGGCGCCGACCGTGAGCGCGGTGATCACGGCCTCGCCGATCCCGATCAGCACATGGACGCCGATCATCGCGGTGGCGACCTTGCCGAGGGCCACGTCGGTGGTGCCGCCGATCGCGTAGATCAGGGTGAAGGCGCAGGCGGCGGCCGGCACCGACACCAGCGCGGCGACGAAGGAGGCGACGGTGACCGAGCGCCGTCCGCCCGGCAGCACCGCGAGCAGGCCGCGGAAGACGGCGTAGGCCACCACGGTGGTCACGATCGCCATGTCGGTGATGTTCACGCCGAGTGCGGTCAGGCCGCCGTCGGCGAACAGGATGCCCTGCATGAGCAGGACGACGGACACGCAGAGCACTCCTGTGTAGGGGCCGACGAGTATCGCGGCGAGCGCCCCGCCGAGCAGATGGCCGCTGGTTCCGGCGGCGACGGGGAAGTTGAGCATCTGCACCGCGAAGATGAACGCGGCCACGAGACCGGCCAGCGGCGCGGTTTTCTCGTCCAACTCGCGTCGCGCGCCGCGCAGGCTCACGGCGATGGCGCCGGCGGCGACCACGCCGGTGACGGCGGAGGTGGGCGCGTCGATGAATCCGTCAGGTACATGCACCCGTCGATTCTAGGCGCTTGTTGCGAACGTCTTGCAAGAGCGAGGTTGTCGTTTATTGCACAGGTGAGATCGTCCGGCTCCCAATGAGCACATTCCTGGAAATATGCGACATTGGGATGGAGGTGGGTACACGTGAATACACAGGATTCATCTCGGTAACGCGGCGTTAGGGGCTGTCTGATGTCCGTAGTCGAACAGTACGCACGAGCCCATGTCGTCACGGACGAGGACCTCCGCGAGGACGCCCCCGCCGTCCCCGTCATCCTGCGCTACGACCCCGAGGCGGACCCGAGGTCGGTGCGTGTCGGACTGCCCGATCCGCTGCCCGGACCCCATGAGTGGACGTTCGCACGCGCGCTGCTCGAACAGGGTCTGCGCGCGCCCGCCGAGAGCGGAGACGTCCGGGTGTGGCCCTGCGGCCGGGTCCAGGCCGTCGTGGAGTTCCACTCCGCGCACGGGGTCTCCGTGGTGCAGTTCGAGTCGAAGGCCCTGCTCCGGTTCCTGCGGCGCACCTATATGGCCGCCGAACCGATGCCGCACAGAGCACAGAGCATCTGAGCGCAGAGCATCCGCGCATCGCGGCCCCGGGCCCGGCCCGGCGCCGCCTCAGCCGCCCGCCCGCAGCAGCGCCGCCACGATCGGCCCCGCCGTGTCGCCGCCGTGCCCGCCCGCCTGGACCACGCCCGCGGCGGCCAGGTCCCCGCGGTACGCCGTGAACCAGCCGTTCGGCTTCTTCTGCCCGTCGACCTCCGCCGACCCCGTCTTCGCGCCGTAGTCGGGGCCGAGACCGGACATCGCCTGCGCCGCCGTGCCGTACGCCGCCGTGTACCGCATCAGCTCGCGCAGCTGGGAGAGGGTGCCCGCGGACATCGTGCGGGACGCGGTGGCCAGCTTGCGGTGGTCGACCGACGGGGAGACCAGGTACGGCTGGCGGAAGACGCCCGCCTTCACCGTCGCGGCCACGGACGCCATGTTGAGCGGGTTCATGCGCACCCCGCCCTGGCCGATCAGTGAGGCCGCCATCTGCGCCGCCGACTGCACCGGCACCGAGCCGTCGAAGGTGGGCACGCCGATCGCCCAGTCGTTCATGGACAGGCCGAACACCTGCTGGGCCTGCTTCGTCAGGTCGTCGTCGGCCAGCTTGCCCGCCTGGCTGATGAAGGCCGTGTTGCAGGAGCGCGCGAAGCTCGCCTTGAACGTGCCGCCCTTGATCTGGAAGTCGTCGTCGTTGTGGAACTTCCAGCCGCCGTACGTGAACGTCTTGGGGCAGGGATGGGACTCGTCCGCGGCGGCCAGGCCCTTCTCGATGAGCAGCGACGACGTGATGACCTTCATCGTGGAGCCGGGGGCCAGCGAGCCCTGCAGGGCCGTGTTGAAGCCGCGGCTGGTGTTGGCCACCGCGAGGACTTCACCGGTCGAGGGCCGCAGCACCACGACCGAGGCGCGCTGGGACGCGGCGACCTGCCGCTCGGCCGCGGCCTGCAGGCTCGCGCTCAGCGTCGTCCGTACCGTGCCCGGCGTGCCCTTGCTCAGCTCCAGCAGCGTCTTGTCGGACAGCTTCGCCTTCTTGGACTCCTTGCCGCGGACCACGCGCAGTTCGACGCCGGCCTTGCCGCCCGCCAGCTTGCCGTACTTCTCGCGCAGCCCGTCCAGCACCGTGCCGAGGGACGGGTAGGCCGCCGTGGTCAGCTTCCCGCCGTCGCGGTCCAGCGCCGTCACCGGCGGTGTGCCGGACTCGCCGGTGACCAGGGTGTCGCCGTCCTTCAGATCGGGGTGCAGCACGGCGGCGTGCCAGCCCACCACCGGCTCGCCGTCGGACGCGGCGCGCACCACCGTGAGCGCGCTGTCGTACGCCAGCGGCTTGCTCACGCCCTTGTAGGACACGGTGGCCCGCACGGAGAACGGGACCTCGGCGCCGGTGCCGGTGCCGGGGGTGACCCGGACGTCCTTGAGGTGGGCGTCCTTGGTGTAGCCGGTGAGCAGCGCGGTGGCGGCGCTCGCGTCGTCCGTTGCGGCGGCGGCCCGCGCGACATCGCCGCGCTGCCACGCCGTCAGGAAGGCCGTGGCGGCGGTCCGCACCTCGGCCGCGGTGAGCGGGCCGGTCTTCACCGCCTTGCCGTCCGCCGTCGCCGACGTCGACTGCGTCCGGTCCTCGGCCGCCGCGCCGCCGTCGTAGAGCGCGTAGACGGCGACCCCGGCGCCGATCACGACGACGGCGCACATCCCGCCGAGCACGGCGGGTCCGGTCTTCCGTCGCTCGGCGACGCGCCTTCTCTTGCCCACTGCCTCAGTTCCTCCGCGATTTCCCCAGGGTCCCCGTCACCCTCGTTGCCCCCATGCTCCTCAACGACGGCCACCACCCTAGAGTCCCGTCCTGTACGGGTGACGTCAGCCACCTGTCCGTAGCACGGCTGCGACAATCGGTCCGGCCGCGTCGACGCCGTGGCCTGCGTCCTGGGCCATCGCCGCTGCCGCGACGTCGCCCCGGTACCCGGTGAACCAGCTGTTGGACCTGCTCTGCCCGTCGACCTCCGCGGACCCGGTCTTCGCGCCGATGTCGCCGCCGAGGCCGGCCATCACACCGGCCGCGGTGCCGCTGGTCGCGGTGCGGTGCATCATCGCCCGCAACTGCTGCACCGTGCCCGCGGACAGCCCCCGCGCGCGGGCCGGTGCACGGCCGTCGAGGCCGAGCGGCACGATCACCGGCTGCCGGAAGGTGCCCGTCATCGCGGTCGCCGTCACCGACGCCATGTTCAGCGGACTCATCTGGACCTGGCCCTGTCCGATGAGGGAGGCCGCCATGTCCGGGCCGCCGGTGGCCGGCACCGAGCCGTCGAAGGACGGGACACCGGTCTGCCAGTCGTCCCGGCCGAGGCCGAAGCGGTCCTCGGCCTCCCGGGTGAGCGAGTCGGTCTTGAGATCGTCGGTGTACTTGATGAACGCCGTGTTGCAGGAGCGGGCGAAGCTCTCGGAGAGCGTCGCGTTCTGGTTCGGGGCCAGGCCGTCCAGGTTGTGGAAGGTCTGGCCCTCCCACATCGCGTCCGGGGTGCAGGGCGCGGGACCGTCGGCCGTGGTGATCCCGTTGTCGATGAGCGTGGCCGCGCTGAGGATCTTCATGGTGGAGCCGGGGGCCAGCTTGCCGAGGAAGGCCGCGTTGAAGCCGTCCTCGCGGTGGTTGGCGACCGCCAGCACCTCGCCGGTGCTCGGCCGCACCGCCACCACCGAGGACTCCGGGTACCTGCGCACCGCCGTCTCGGCCGCGGCCTGTGCGCTCGCGCTCAGCGTCGTCCGCAGCCGGCCCGCCCGGCCCTCGGCGAGGGTGAGCAGCGGGGTGTCGGCGGCGCCGTCGGCCTCGTGCCGCACCGCCAGCTCCACCCCGGGTCTGCCGCCGGCCTTCGCGCCGTACTTGTCGCGCAGCTCGTCCAGGATGGGACCCAGCGACGGATAGGCGTCCTTCGTGAGCACCTTTCCGTCGCGGTCCACCGCCTCGACGGGCGGGCTCGCGGACTCCCCGGTCACCAGGGTGTCGCCGGGCCGCAGCCTGGGATGCACGACGGAGGGCCGCCAGTCGACCAGCGCGCGGTGCGTGGTCAGGCCGCGCACGATCGTCACCTTGCTCCTGTAGGTGAGCGGTTTCGACTTGCCGTCGTACGACACCGTGGCCTTGACCGTGAAGGGCACGGTGGTGCCGGTCGCCGTGCCGGGCGTGATCCGCACGTGCGTGATGTGCGCGTCCTGCGCGTACGCGGTGAGCAGCGGCTCGGCGCCGGCCGAGTTGTCCGTGTACGAGGCCGCCGTCGCCGCCTCGCCCTTTTCCCAGGCGGCGAAGAACTTCCGCGTGGTCTCCCGCACTTCGCCGCCGGTGGGCGGCCCGGTCCGCACGGCCGCGGGCCCGCCGCCCGTGCCCCCGCCGCCCCGCACGGCGGACACGACGTTGTACGTCCCGTACCCGGCCCCCGCCGCCAGCACGACGAACGCACCGCCCACGACGGCGGCCTTGGCCCCCCTGCGCATACTGCCGATCCCTCCCCGTGCCCCCGCGACCGTCCCCCGAACTGTAGGCGGCCCCGTGGTGCGAAGGTGAGGGATGTTGTCGGATGGTGTCCGAACGGAGACCGGCCGTCACCCCCGCGCACGGCTAGACCCACGTGTCCAGCCACATCCTCGATCTCCACTGGTCGATCGGGATCGCCGTGCCCGTGTACAGGGGCCAGAAGTAGATGAAGTTCCAGGCGATCAGGAGGACCAGGACGCCCGCGCCCGAGGCGCCGATCACCCGGCGGGTGTCGGTGGAGCCGGGCGGGCCGACGATCGCGCCGACCAGCATCGCCACCGCCAGACACAGGAACGGCACGAAGACGATGGCGTAGAAGAAGAAGATCGTGCGCTCCTGGTACATGAACCAGGGCAGATAGCCGGCGGCGATGCCGCAGGCGATGGCGCCCGCGCGCCAGTCGCGGCGGAACAGCCAGCGCCACAGGACGTACAGGATCGCGAAGCAGGCCGCCCACCACAGCAGCGGAGTGCCGAGCGCCAGGACCTCACGGGCGCACTTCTGACCCGCGTCGGCCGGGCAGCCGTCCGCGCCGGGCGAGGGGGACTCGTAGAAGTACGAGACCGGGCGGCCCAGCACCAGCCAGCTCCAGGGGTTGGACTGGTAGGTGTGCGGGGATGACAGGCCGACGTGGAACTCGTACACCTCGTGCTCGTAGTGCCACAGGCTGCGCAGCCAGTCCGGCAGGAACGTCCAGTGGCCGCCCTTGCCGTCGGTCGCCGCCCAGTTGCGGAAGTAGCCGCCCGTGCCGTCGGCCGGGGACAGGATCCAGCCGGTCCAGGAGGCCAGGTACACGGCGATCGCCACCGGCACCGTGGCCAGGAACGTCAGGCCCGTGTCGTACTTGAGCACCGCCAGATAGGGATGCCGCGCCCCGGCCACCTTGCGGGCGCCGACGTCCCACAGCAGCGCCAGCACACAGAACGCGGCGAGGATGTACAGCCCGTTCCACTTGGTGCCGAAGGCCAGCCCGAGCATCAGGCCCGCCGCCCAGCGCCAGGGGCGCAGGCCCAGGCGGAGCGTGTCGGCGGTCTGCGCGTCCGGGCGGACCCGGCCGTCGGCGTCGGCGGGCAGCGCGGCGGCGAGCCGCGCCCGCGACCGGTCCCGGTCCACGACGAGACAGCCGAAGGCCGCGAGCACGAAGAACATCAGCACACCGTCGAGCAGCGAGGTGCGGCTCATCACGAAGTGCAGGCCGTCCACCGCCATCAGCGCGCCCGCCAGACAGCCGAGGAAGGTCGAGCGGAAGATCCGCCGGCCGATGCGGCACAGCAGCAGCACGCTGAGCGTGCCCAGCAGGGCCGTCATGAACCGCCAGCCGAACGGGTCGAACCCGAAGATCAGCTCGCCGAGACCGATGACGTACTTGCCCACCGGCGGGTGCACCACGTACGCCGCGTCCGTGGGGACGGCCAGATGCCCGCCCGACTGCAGGACCAGGTCGTTGGCGTTCTTGTCCCAGTTGACCTCGAAGCCGCGGTGGACGAGCGCCCAGGCGTCCTTCGCGTAGTACGTCTCGTCGAATATCACCGCCTTCGGGCTGCCCAGGTTCCAGAACCGCATCACGCCCGCGACCAGCGTCACCAGCAGCGGGCCCAGCCAGCCCGACCAGCGGGTGATCCGCCCGGCCAGGGCCGGCGGCACGCCCAGGACGAGCCAGAGGCGCGGGCTGGGCTCGGCGTACGGCGGCACCAGGCGGTCGCGTACGTCGCCGGGGCCGCCGCCGGCCGTGGCCGGGCCCGCCGGATAGCCGAAGCGGCGCAGCCGCTGGAGCCATGACGGCCGCTGGTCGTGCGGGGCCTGGTCCTGCCGGGTGTCCGTGGAGGACGCGGTACTGGTCACCGCGCCATCGTAGGGAACCCTTCTGTGTGAGTCCCGCGCATGGGCGCTACGGGTCCGGATGCGCCCCCGTCCGCGCGCCCCTGGGAGGATGGGGGCGTGACTGGAACCCTTGTCTTGGCGGGCACTCCCATCGGCGACGTCGCGGACGCGCCGCCGCGGCTCGCGGCGGAACTGGCGGCCGCGGACGTCGTGGCCGCCGAGGACACCCGGCGGCTGCGCCGGCTGACGCAGGCGCTCGGCGTCACCACGAAGGGACGCGTGGTCTCCTACTTCGAGGGCAACGAGGCGGCCAGGACGCCGGAACTGGTCGCCGAACTGTCGGGCGGCGCCCGGGTGCTGCTGGTGACCGACGCCGGGATGCCGTCGGTCTCCGACCCCGGGTACCGGCTGGTCGCCGCCGCCGTCGAGCGGGACATCCGGGTCACCGCGGTCCCCGGTCCGTCCGCCGTGCTCACCGCCCTCGCGCTGTCCGGGCTGCCCGTCGACCGGTTCTGCTTCGAGGGTTTCCTGCCGCGCAAGGCGGGCGAGCGGCTGTCCCGGCTGCGGGAGGTCGCCGGGGAGCGGCGCACGCTGGTGTACTTCGAGGCGCCGCACCGCCTGGACGACACGCTCGCCGCGATGGCCGAGGTGTTCGGCGGGCAGCGGCGGGCCGCGGTCTGCCGGGAGCTGACCAAGACGTACGAGGAGGTGCGCCGCGGCCCGCTGGCCGAGCTGGCCCGGTGGGCGGCGGACGGGGTACGGGGCGAGATCACCGTCGTCGTCCAGGGCGCCCCCGAGGCCGGTCCCGAGGACCTGGACGCCGCTGAACTCGTGCGGCGGGTCCGGGTCCGCGAGGAGGCGGGGGAGCGGCGCAAGGAGGCGATTGCCGCGGTGGCGGTCGAGGCGGGGGTTCCTAAGCGGGTGGTGTTCGATGCGGTCGTCTCCGCGAAGCGCTCCGCTGGGTAGGGCGGGGTTTTCGGGGCGCGTTGTGGGGGTTGGGGTGCGTTGCGGGGTGCGGGTTGTGGGGGGTTTTGCGCAGTTCCCCGCGCCCCTATGGGGCGCCGTTGGGGTTGGGGTGTGTTGTGGGGTGCGGGTTGTTTTGGGCTGGGTGCGCAGTTCCCCGCGCCCCTGGTGGGGCGCTTTGCGCCCCATGGGGGAGCAAAGGGAGGGAGCGTCGGGCAAAGGGGTGGGCTGGGTGTCGGGGTGGTGGGGCAAAGGTCTGCCAAATCGGGTCCAATACTCGGCAGGCGGTGGTGCATTGGGGGTGGTGGGAGGCGTCCACTGGACTGGAGGGTCCGGCGGACAAGAGGAGCAGCTGGCATGAGCGAGATCGCAGGGCAGACCGGCCTCCGCGGGGCGGCGACAGCCGTCGTTCACGAGTCGTATTCCTTCGCCTGCATGCGCTGCGGGCACGGCTGGGAGCAGTCGTACGAGATAGAGCACCACACGGACGCCGACGGCGCCGAGTTCGTCATGTATGTGGCGAACGGGCGGGTCGTCCCGTCGCCGCTGAGCCGGCCCGTGTGCCAGAACTGCGACGGCCGCGTGGTGCGGATCATGCGGGCCGGACAGGTCTCGTCGGTGCTCGGCGCGGCGCACGGGCACCGGCACCGCACGCCCCCGGCCGGACCGGTCGAGGTGCCGGAGGTGCCGGCGGCGCGGACGGCCGAGCGGGAACCGGAGCCGGCGCACCACCACTGGCACCTGTCCGATCTCCTCCATCCGTTCCAGCGCAAGGCGGGCTGACCGGCACGGGACGGCCCGGCCGCGGCGGCATGCCCCTTTCGTAGGATCGGGGCATGCCTTCGAACGCCGACAAGAACGCGGCGCCGCCGCTCCCGGAACCCCTCCGGGTGCCGGTCGCCGACTCCCACACCCATCTCGACATGCAGTCAGGCACGGTCGAGGAGGGCCTTGCCAGGGCCGCGTCGGTGGGGGTGACGACGGTCGTCCAGGTCGGCTGCGACATCAAGGGCTCCCAGTGGGCCGCGGAGACCGCCGCGGCATACGACGGTGTGCACGCGACCGTCGCCCTGCACCCCAACGAGGCCCCGCGCATCGTGCACGGCGACCCTGAAGGGTGGTCCCGGCAGGGCGCCCGGGAGGCGGGCGGCGACGCCGCCCTGGACGAAGCGCTCGCCGAGATCGACCGGCTGGCCGGGCTGCCGCAGGTCAAGGGCGTCGGCGAGACGGGGCTCGACCACTTCCGCACCGGCCCCGAGGGCAAGGCGGCCCAGGAGCGGTCCTTCCGCGCCCATATCGAGATCGCCAAGCGGCACGGCAAGGCCCTGGTCATCCACGACCGTGACGCGCACGCCGACGTGCTGCGCGTCCTCAAGGAGGAGGGCGCGCCCGAGCGCACCGTCTTCCACTGCTACTCGGGCGACGCCGCGATGGCCGACGTGTGCGCCCGCGAGGGCTACTTCATGTCCTTCGCCGGGAACGTCACCTTCAAGAACGCCCAGAATCTGCGGGACGCGCTCGCCGTCGCCCCGCTGGAACTGGTCCTGGTGGAGACGGACGCCCCGTTCCTCACCCCGGCGCCGTACCGCGGACGGCCCAACGCGCCCTACCTGGTTCCGGTGACGGTGCGGGCGATGGCCGCCGTGCGCGGCATCGACGAGGACACCCTGGCGGCGGCCCTGGGTGCCAACACGGCCCGCGCCTTCGCCTACTGACCGCCGCGTGACCTCTCCTCGCTGTCGGTAGTTGTGTCGTTTTGGAGAGTGACGGGTGCTCCGCTAGGTTCTGGGGGCCTTTTGGACCCCTTTTCGGCCCTCTGGAGCGTGTCGGTGTGAGCAATCCGCAGTACGAGACGTACGGGACTCATGGGACGTACGGGTACGGGACGCCTGGGATGTACGGGCCCTACGGGACGTATCTCCAGGGACCCGGCCCGGCCCCGGCCCCGGCGGCGGGGTACGGCACGTGGGAGACGCCCGTCACCGGCGGCGCGTACCGGGCCACCCACCGGCCCGCCTACGAACAGCCGCTGCTGCCGCGACAGGCGCCCGGCGGGAGCGTGCCGGACCTGCGCGAGCCCGTCCTGCGCCCCCGCTCGGACCGGCGCGCCGCACACCGGCGCCGGGCGCGCTACGCCCGGCGCTCGGAGCCCACGATGCGCCGACTGGTGCCGCAGGCCCTGGTCGTCGCCTTCCTGGCCGGCGGGACCAGCGCGTTCGTCGCCAAGGACAAGGCGATCGAGCTGAGCGTCGACGGGAAGGCGCGCACCCTGCACACCTTCGCCGACGACGTGACCGAACTGCTCGCCGAGGAGGGCGTGCCGGTGGGGGCGCACGACGTGGTCACGCCCGCCCGCGGCTCGGCGCTCAGCAGCGGCGACGAGATCGCGGTGCGCTACGGGCGCCCCCTGCGGCTCACGATCGACGGCGAGCGGCGCCAGGTGTGGACGACGGCGCGCACCGTCGAGGAAGCGCTCGCACAGCTCGGGGTGCGCGCGGAGGGCGCCTATCTGTCGGCCGCCCGCTCCCAGCCCATCGGCCGCGCCGGGCTCACCCTCGACGTGCGCACCGAACGCGCGGTGACGGTCATCGCGGACGGCCGCGCCCACACCGTCCGCACCAACGCGGCGACCGTCCGCGAGACGGTCGAGCAGGCCGGGATCACGCTGCGCGGCCAGGACACCACGTCCGTGCCGTCCGGCAGCTTCCCGCGGGACGGACAGACGGTGACCGTGCTGCGGGTGACCGGCACCAAGGAGGTACGCGAGGAGCCGATCCCGTTCCAAGTGCGCCGGACCAACGACCCCGCGCTGTTCCGGGGCATCGAGGTGGTCGACCGTGCCGGACAGCCGGGCGTGCGGCGCGTGACCTATCTGCTGCGGACCGTCAACGGGGTCCGGCAGAAGCCGCGCCGGGAAAAGTCCCGGGTGGTCCGCGAGCCGCTCACCCAGCTCGTCCGGGTGGGCATCAAGCCGCCGCCGCCCTCCGTCGCGGGCGCCGAGGGACTGAACTGGCGCGCGCTCGCGGCCTGCGAGTCCAGCGGGCGGCCCGCCGCGGTGGACCCCTCGGGCACCTACGGCGGCCTCTACCAGTTCGACACGCACACCTGGCGCAGCCTGGGCGGCAAGGGACGCCCGCAGGACGCCTCGGCGGCGGAGCAGACGTACCGGGCCAAGAAGCTGTACGTGCGCCGAGGCACAAGCCCCTGGCCCCACTGCGGATCCCGCCTGTACGGGTGACCCCCGAGGGGCCCACGGGCCCGCTTGCCCACGGGACCGCTGGAGCGCGGGCCCGCTTGGCCGTGGGGCCACCGGGCCGTGGGGTCGCTGGAGCGCGGGCCCGGTGGATTGCGGCCTCGGCGGACTGCGTGCCTGCCGGACGCTGTGCCCGCCGGACCGCTGGAGCGCGGTCTCGGTGGACTGCGGTCGCGTCGGAGCGTGGCTTCGCCGGACGGTGGCGCCGGTGGACTGCGGCCTCGCGGGCTGCGGCTCGGCCGGACCGCGGCCCCGCCGGCCCCCGTGCGTGTCGGACCCTGTGCCCGCCGGCCCCCGTGCGTGTCGGACCCTGTGCTCGCCGGCCCCCGTGCGTGTCGGACCCTGTGCTCGCCGGCCCCCGTGCGTGTCGGATCCCGTGCTCGCCGGCCCCCGTGCGTGTCGGATCCCGTGCTCGCCGGTCCCCGTGCCCGCCGGCCCCCGTGCCCGCCGGTCCCCGTGCGTGTCGGATCCCGTGCCCGCCGGACCGCGTGCTCGCCGGCCCCCGTGCCCGCCGGACCCCGTGCCCGCCGGACCGCGTGCCCGCCCGAGCCCTGTGTCCGCCGGACCGCTGGGGCGCGGTCTCGGTGGACCGCGGTCTCGCGGGAGCGTGGCCTGGCCCGGCTGCGGCCCTGGTGGGCCATGGCGCCGGTGGGTCTTGGCGCCGGTGGACTGCGGTCGCGCCGGGCCCCGGTCTCGCCGGGCCGTCCGGGCCGTGGGGCTGTCCGGGCTGCGGGGCTGTCCAGGCCGTTCGGGCCGTGGGGCTGCGGGGCCGTCCGGGCCGTGGGCCGTCCCGACCGGCCGGTGGGGCTGGGGGGTCGGCGCGGGCCCGTACCCTTGTGCCGTGAGCAGCCCCATCCCTGACGCCCTCCTCGGGCCCGCCGACATCCGTGAGCTGGCGGCAGCGCTGGGCGTGCGCCCGACCAAGCAGCGCGGCCAGAACTTCGTGATCGACGCGAACACCGTCCGCCGTATCGTCCGCACCGCCGGGGTCCGCCCCGACGACGTCGTGGTCGAGGTCGGCCCGGGGCTCGGCTCCCTCACCCTGGCCCTGCTGGAGGCCGCCGACCGGGTCACCGCCGTCGAGATCGACGACGTGCTGGCCGCCGCGCTGCCCGCCACGATCGCCGCGCGGATGCCCGAGCGCGCCGACCGGTTCGCGCTGGTCCACTCCGACGCCCTGGACGTCGCCGCGCTGCCCGGCCCCGCCCCGACGGCACTGGTCGCGAACCTGCCGTACAACGTGGCCGTGCCCGTGCTGCTGCACATGCTCGACACCTTCCCCGGGATCGAGCGGACCCTGGTGATGGTGCAGTCGGAGGTCGCGGACCGGCTCGCCGCCGCGCCCGGCTCGAAGGTGTACGGCGTCCCCTCCGTCAAGGCGAACTGGTACGCCGAGGTGAAACGGGCCGGGGCCATCGGGCGCACCGTCTTCTGGCCCGCGCCGAACGTGGACAGCGGGCTGGTCTCCCTGGTCCGGCGGGCCGAACCGGTCAAGACCACGGCGTCGAAGCGGGAGGTCTTCGCGGTTGTGGACGCGGCGTTCGCGCAGCGCCGCAAGACGCTGCGGGCGGCCCTGGCCGGATGGGCCGGTTCCGCGGCGGCGGCCGAGGCGGCCCTGGTCGCGGCCGGGGTCTCGCCGCAGGCACGCGGGGAGTCGCTGACCGTGGAGGAGTTCGCGCGGATCGCGGAGCACAAGGAGAGCAAGTGAGCGTCACGGTACGCGTACCGGCCAAGGTCAACGTCCAGCTCGCCGTGGGCGCCGCCAGACCCGACGG
Source organism: Streptomyces diversicolor (assembly GCF_057537855.1). Classification (NCBI taxonomy): domain Bacteria; kingdom Bacillati; phylum Actinomycetota; class Actinomycetes; order Kitasatosporales; family Streptomycetaceae; genus Streptomyces; species Streptomyces diversicolor. The sequence continues at coordinate 131,104 of NZ_BAAJXA010000016.1, read as the reverse complement.
CTTCCACGACCTGGCCAACGTCTTCCTCGCGGTCGGCCTGTACGACGAGGTCACCGTGACCCCGGCCGATGAACTGCGGGTCACCTGCGCCGGCCCGGACGCCGGTCAGGTCCCGCTCGACGGCACCAACCTCGCGGCGCGCGCCGCCGTCGCGCTCGCCGGGCGCCGTGGCATCGAGCCCGCCGTGCACATCCACATCGCCAAGGACATTCCGGTCGCCGGTGGCATGGCGGGCGGCAGCGCGGACGGGGCGGGCGCGCTGCTGGCCTGCGACACGCTATGGGGTACGGGCTCCTCGCAGGCCGAACTCCTCGACATCTGCGCCGAGTTGGGCAGTGATGTGCCGTTCAGTCTGCTCGGCGGGGCGGCCCTTGGCACCGGGCGCGGCGAGCGGCTGACGGCGCTCGACGTCGGCGGCGCCTTCCACTGGGTGTTCGCGATGGCCGACCGTGGCCTGTCCACGCCGGCCGTGTTCCGCGAGTTCGACCGGCTCGCCGAGGGCCGTGACATCCCCGAGCCGGTGGCCTGCCCGGACCTGTTGGACGCGCTCGCGAAGGGCGACCCGGACCTGCTGGCGGCCGGCGTCTCCAACGATCTCCAGCCCGCGGCCCTGTCCCTCTTCCCGGAACTGGCGGACACCCTGGCGGCGGGCCGCGCGGCGGGCGCGCTCACGGCGCTGGTCTCCGGTTCGGGCCCGACCACGGCGTTCCTGGCCCGTGACCCCGAGTCGGCGGAGCGGGTGGGGGAAGCACTGCGGTCGTCCGGGACGTGCCGCACCGTACGAACGGCCTCCGGACCGGCGGCGGGCGCGACGGTGCTCTGAGGCGCGGGTGACTCAGAGGTTGTCGATGGCGGTCAGATCGATGTCGATGGGGTAGGGCTTGTCGACCTTGATGCGGTCGCGGTGCATGCCCATGTGCACATACGCCTTGGTGAGCGGGTCGAGTTCGTAGACGTGGATGACGGGCCTGCCGCTCGTCCCGCTCGCCTCGACGCGCCAGAAGTTCGGGATCCCGGCGGCGGAGTACTTCTGCGGCTTGGTCGTGCGGTCACGGGACTCGGAATCGGGCGAGACGACTTCGATGGCCAGGAGTACGGCCTCGGCTCGGTAGCTCGTCTGTTCCGGCCCGGTGATGGCATCAGCCCGGATCACGCTCACGTCCGGTTCGGGGCCGTTGCGCTTGTCGAGGACCACGGTCATCTCCCGGCTGACCCTGAACTCGGCGGGCAGACCACTGCTGCGCAGGCCGAAGACGAGCAAGTCGACCATGTTGCCGTGGAAGCGGCGCTGCGGACTCACGAAGATCAGGCTCCCGTCGATCAGCTCGGTGTGCGGCGGGAGATCGGGCAGCGTGAACAGGTCGTCCACGGTGTAGCCGTCCTGCGGCGGCACCGGCCACTGCACGTGGTGCTCGACGGACTCGGCGGTCATGGTTCCTCCCATGGACGGGATCCTGCTGCCTGCCCTCCACGGTAACCGCCGGATCCCGATCGCGTCATCACAAAGAGTGACCACCCCCGGGCGCCCCGCCCGCGCCGCCGCAGGCCCTACGCTTGAAGGCTGATCGATCCCCGCGCACAGGAGTGAAATGGCCGTCAACCTGGTCAATGTCGAGAACGTCAGCAAGGTGTACGGCACGCGTGCGCTGCTGGACGGCGTCTCGCTCGGCGTGTCCGAAGGGGACCGGATCGGGGTCGTCGGACGCAACGGCGACGGCAAGACCACCCTCATCCGGATGCTCGCCAAGCTGGAGGAGGCCGACACCGGGCGCATCACGCACTCCGGCGGGCTGCGGCTCGGCGTGCTCACGCAGCATGACTCGCTCGACCCGGCGGCCACCGTGCGGCACGAGGTCATCGGGGACATGGCCGACCACGAGTGGGCGGGCGACGCCAAGGTCAGGGACGTACTGACCGGCCTGTTCGGCGGGCTCGACCTGCCGGGCTTCCCGGCGGGCCTGGACACCGTCATCGGCCCGCTGTCCGGTGGCGAGCGGCGCCGCATCGCGCTGGCCAAGCTGCTCATCGAGCAGCAGGACCTGCTCGTCCTCGACGAGCCCACCAACCACCTCGACGTGGAGGGCATCGCCTGGCTGGCCCGGCATCTGCGGGAGCGGCGTTCGGCGCTGGTGTGCGTGACCCACGACCGCTGGTTCCTGGACCAGGTGTGCACCCGGATGTGGGACGTGCAGCGCGGCGCGGTCTACGAGTACGAGGGCGGCTACTCCGACTACGTCTTCGCCCGCGCCGAGCGCGAGCGCATCGCCGCCACCGAGGAGGTCAAGCGGCAGAACCTGATCCGCAAGGAACTGGCCTGGCTCAGGCGCGGCGCGCCCGCCAGGACCTCCAAGCCGCGGTTCCGGGTGGAGGCCGCCAACGAGCTGATCAAGGACGTGCCGCCGCCCCGTGACAGCAGCGAGCTGATGAGGTTCGCCTCCTCACGGCTCGGCAAGACCGTCTTCGACCTGGAGGACGTGAGCGTCCAGGCCGGTCCGAAGATGCTGCTCAAGCACGTCACCTGGCAGCTCGGCCCCGGCGACCGGATCGCTCTGGTCGGGGTCAACGGCGCCGGGAAGACCTCGCTGCTGCGGGCCATGGCGGACGCGGCGCGCACCGCCGGCGAGGCACAGCCCGTGAGCGGCCGGATCGCCGTCGGCAAGACGGTCAGGCTCGCCTACCTCTCCCAGGAGGTCGCCGAACTCGACCCGGCCTGGCGGGTCCTGGAGGCCGTACAGCGGGTGCGCGAGCGGGTCGACCTCGGCAAGGGGCGCGAGCTGACCGCGGGGCAGCTGTGCGAGACGTTCGGCTTCACCAAGGAGAAGCAGTGGACGCCGGTGGGTGATCTGTCCGGCGGTGAGCGGCGGCGGCTGCAACTGCTGCGGCTGCTCATGGACGAGCCCAACGTCCTCTTCCTCGACGAGCCCACCAACGACCTCGACATCGAGACCCTGACCCAGCTGGAGGACCTGCTCGACGGCTGGCCCGGCTCGATGATCGTCATCTCCCACGACCGGTTCTTCGTCGAGCGCACCACCGACCGGGTGTACGCGCTGCTCGGCGACGCCACGCTGCGGATGCTGCCGCGCGGCATCGACGAGTACCTGGAGCGGCGCCGGCGCATGGAGGAGGCCGTGGCCGCCTCGGCCGCCGCCGCGGCGCCGAAGCCCGCGGCGGCGGAGCGCAGCGCCGCCGACCAGCGGGCCGCGAAGAAGGAACTCCAGCGGATCGAGCGCCAGTTGGACCGCGTCTCGGAGAAGGAGACCACGCTGCACGCGCAGATCGCCGAGCATGCCACCGACTTCGCGAAGGTGGCCGAGCTCGACGCCCGACTGCGGGACCTGGCGGCCGAGCGCGATGAACTGGAGCTGCGCTGGCTGGAACTGGCGGACGACGCGTAGCGCTCCGCGGGGGTTGCCGCGATGTGGCGTCGGTTGTCTGCGGCGCCGTTGTGGCTGGGCGCGCAGTTCCCCGCGCCCCTTCGGGGCGCCGGCTTGCGGCCTGGCGCGGGGTCCTTGCGGGTGCGGGGTGAAGGGGGCGTGAAGGCGCGTAACGGCGGCATCACGGGGCGGTCCTCCCTTGGGAACAGGGGTGGATCCGGCCAAGTACGCGTTCCGTTCCGGGTGATAGAAAGGGCCGTCTGAGTACCGTCTGAGAACGACCTTGGGTCCATCGCGAACCTCAGGGCGTGGCTAAAAATCAGTGAACGAGGGGGAAGAGCGCTGATGACTCAGCCGCCCGACCAGCCGCCGCACGGCGGTTTCGGAGCACCGCAGGGACAACCGCCGCAGGGCGGAGGATTCGGGGCTCCCGAGACCCCGCCCGCGCAGGGAGGTTTCGGCGCCGCCCAGGGCATCCCGGGCACACCGCCGCCGCCCGCGCAGCCGCCGCAGCCGCCGCCCATGCCACAGCAGCAGCCGGGTCCGTACGGCCCGCCGCAGCAGCCCGGCCCGTACGCCCAGCCGGGACCCTACGCCCAGCCGGGCCCGTACGGACAGCCGCAGCAGCCGGGCCCCTACGGTCAGCAGCCCGGCTACGGCTACCCGCAGCAGCCGCAGTACCCCGGCGCGCCCGGCACCCCGCCGCCCGGCGGCTCCACCAGGAAGAAGACCGCGCTGATCGTCGGCGGGGCGGTGGCGGCGCTGCTCCTGATCGGCGGCACCGTGTACGCGGTCAGCGGTGACGACGGCGGGAAGAAGCCGGTCGCCGAGCGGTCGGACGACGCCAAGCCGTCGGCCTCCGCCTCCGGCGGCCCGGTCGACCCCGGTGACGGCAGCGGAAACGGCGGCTCGGACCCGGAGGACCTCAACGAGGGCCGCCAGGCGGGCGAGTCCCGGGTGCTCTGGTACAAGTCGGCGCCCGACGCGCCCGGTTCCGGCGCCGACGCCCCCGGTATGTGGATCACCGGCAAGACGGCGGTGAAGGCCGCGTACAAGCAGGTCTTCGCCTACGACGTCGCCGACGGCAAGCCCTCCTGGGAGCCGATCACCTTCCCGCAGAAGATCTGCGCGGTCACCCCGCGGAAGACCGCCGACGACAAGGTCGTCGTGGCGTACATGAGCGGTTCCAGCGACCGCGCCAAGTGCAACCAGCTCCAGGTGATCGACCTCGACACCGGCAAGAAGGGCTGGTCCGGCACGGTCGCCGACGGCGCGCTGTTCGACAGCACCATCACCATCGAACTGACCCTCAGCGGCAAGACGCTGATGGTGGGCCGCTCACAGTCCGGCACGGCGTACGACATGGACAGCGGCCGCAAGCTGTACGACAAGACCAAGTACGGCAACGCCTGCTTCCCGACCGCGTTCGCGGGCGGCACGAGCCGGCTGATCTCCGTGGCCTCCTGCGACGCCACCGGCAGCAACGAGCACGACGAGATCCAGGAACTCGACCCGGCCACCGGCAAGGTCAAGTGGACCCAGCCGGTCAAGAAGGGCTGGAAGGTCGCGCGCGCCTACTCCGTCGACCCGCTCGTGGTCTACCTGACCAACGAGGACAAGAAGGCATGGAACATCTCCACCTTCACCGGCAGCGGCGGCTTCCGCTCGGAGGTCACCGTCGACGAGAAGTTCGCTCCCCGGTGCGGCTGGGCGATCCTCGCGCGTGAGCTGCAGGGCTGCACCGGCGTCGCCGCCGACGCCGACACGCTGTACCTGCCGACCGACGCCGCCAGCGGCGCCAACGAGATCGTCGCGATCGGCCTCGCCGACGGCAAGGAGAAGTGGCGCGTCAAGTCCCCGGCGGACGAGTCGATGGCGCCGCTCAAGGTCGAGGGCGGACAACTCGTCGCGTACGTGCAGCCGTCGTACGACGCGGGCGGTCAGGTCGTGTCGATCCCGACCGCGGGCGCCGCCCACAAGCCGGTCAAGCTGCTGCAGAACCCGCAGTCCACCGCGACCGTCGAGAACAGCTTCTTCGACGGCGCGGTCGACTGGGTCGACGGCAGGTTCTACATCTCCTCCACCCGGCTCACCGGCAACGACGACTCGAAGGAGAAGCTGATGCTCGCCTTCGGCAAGTGAGCCCGGCCCGGTCCGGCGCGCACCGCGGCGCCGGACCGCACCGCATTCCTTCCGCCGGCCCTTCGTCGCTTTCGTCGTCTTCGTCGTCGCCGTCTCCGCCGTCTTCGAGCGTTCCTCCGAGGTGTACCCGTCATGACCCAGCCGCCGCCCCCGCCCAACCAGCCGCCCCAGCAGGGCGGTTTCGGCCCGCCCCAGGGCCCGCCGCAGCAGCCCGCCGGTCCGCCGCCGCAGCAGCCCGCGCCGGGTGGCTTCGGCGCGCCCCAACCGCCCACGGGACCGCCGACGCCACCGGCCCCGCAGGGCCCGCCCGCGACCCCGCCGGGCTTCGGCAAGGCCCCGGAGCAGGGCCCCGGCCATCCGCAGCAGCCGCCGCAGGCCCCCCAGACCCCGCCGCCCCCGCCGCCCGGCTACGGGTATCCGCAGGCACCGCAGCCCCCGCAGGGCGGGCCCCAGACACCCCCCGGCTACGGCTACCCCGGCCAGCAGCCGGGCCCGTACGGCCGGCCCAACGCGTACGGCCAGCCCAACGCGTACGCCCCGCAGCCCGGTTACGGCTATCCGGGCCCGCCGGGCATGCCGCAGCAGCCGCAGCCCGGTTCGCCCGGCGGTCCGGCGAAGTCCAAGGCGCCGCTGATCATCATCGTGTCGGCGGTCGTGGCCATCGCGCTGATCGTGGTCGGCGGTCTCGTGTACGCGAAGTCGTCCGGCGACGACTCCTCGAAGAAGGACACGGCGAACTCCAGCGGCGGCACCGGCGGCAAGGACGACAAGGGCGGCTCCGGCGGCTCCGGCACCGGCGGCAAGGAGAAGGCGCCCGCCGACACCGCGTCCAAGGTCCTCTTCCAGGTTCCGCTGCCCACGACCGACGACACGGTCGTCACCTCCGGCTCCTGGCTCACCGACAAGGTGTACGCGAAGAGCGGCATCGCCGAGATCGTCGGCTACGACCCCGTCAAGGGCAGCAAGCTGTGGACGGTCAAGCTGCCCGGCCCGGTGTGCGAGGCCACCGACCACATCACCTCGGACAACAAGACCGCCGTCGTCTTCCAGCCGCGGATGCCGAAGAAGGGCTCCACCGAGGGGTGCAGCCAGCTCGCGCTGATCGACCTCGACGCGGGGACCAAGCTCTGGACGAAGACGGTCAACTCCGGTGACCGGCCGATCAACTTCGATAACGTCACGATCGCCCAGAACACGGTCGCGGTCGGCAGCACCAGCGGCGGCGCCGCCTTCGACCTGTCCGGCAGGGTGCTGTGGCAGCCGAAGCCGACCGACACCTGCTACGACGCCGGGTACGGCGGCGGCACCAAGCTGGTCGCGGTCCGCAAGTGCGGCAGCTACGACAACCGCCAGCTGCACATCCAGACCATCGATCCGAAGTCCGGGAAGGTGATCTCCGAGTACAAGATGACCGCGGGCATCGAGTACGCGGCGATCGTCTCCACCGACCCGCTGGTGGTGGCCGCCGACGTCGGCGACAGCGCCGGTGACGGCAGCGGCATCTCCGACTACTTCTCCATCGACAACAAGACCGGAAAGCTGCGCGCCCGGATCTCGGCGCCGGGCGACGACTACGCCGGACGCTGTGACGGCATCTCCCGGATCGAGTACTGCCGGCAGATCGTCGTCGGCGGCGACAAGCTGTATGTGCCGACCGAGGAGCACGACGGCAGCGGCCAGTACAGCAAGACCAACGAGATCGTCGCGTTCGACCTCGCCACCGGCAAGCAGACCGGGCAGCGCGGGGACGCCGGCGACGGCTACACGATCACCCCGCTGCGCATGGACGGCGCCAACCTGATCGCGTACAAGCGCCCGCCCTACGACAAGGGCGGCCAGATCGTCAGCATCGACGGCAACTCCTTCAAGGAGACCAAGCTGCTGGAGAACCCGGCCACCAAGGCGGTGCGGGACGCGGAGACCAGCATGCTGCCGGACTACGCGGAGATCCGCTACGCGCAGGGCCGTCTGTACATGTCGGCGGTGTTCGCCCACAAGACCAACACCGCGTACGGCAAGGAGTATCTGGCGGTCGCCTTCGGCACCGGCGGCTGACCGCAGGCCCGCCCGGCCCCACGGCCCCGCCCCCTGCTCGCCGCGGGGGGCGGGGCCGCGTGCGTACCGCTCACCCTCCGCGCATGCAGGGACAGCAGGAGATTCCTTCGATCCGGGGCACTTCTCCTCTCTAGGGGCAGCGCAACGTCGAACAAGCGTGTAGCTTCCGGGGGCAATGAAGGACGAGGTGCCGGGGGGCCCTCTGTCCACGCGGACCGGTGGGCATCCATAGTGGGGGCTCCATGGGGGGGACTGGGGGGTTGCTCTGTGGGAGTGCGGCTCATGGTGGTGGACGACCACCGATTGCTCGCCGAGGCGCTGGCCTCGGCGCTCAAGCTGCGCGGGCACCGGGTGCTCGCCGCGGCGGCGCCGTCCGTGGGCGCCGCCGACCTCGTGATCAGCCGCGCGCCCGAGGTGTGCCTGCTGGGTACGGCGGCGCCTGCCGAGCCGGGCACCTTCGACCCGGTGGTGAAGATCAAGCGGGAGCGGCCGCAGGTCGCGGTCGTGGTCCTCGGACCCGTGCCGTCGCCGCGCGGGATCGCCGCGGCCTTCGCGTCCGGCGCGTCCGGGTACGTGCGGCACGACGAGCGGATCGAGGGGGTCGAACGGGCGATCATGAAGGCGCGGGCGGGGGAGGCGGCCGTCGCTCCGCAGCTGCTTCAGAGCGCCTTCGGTGAACTGCTCAATCCCGCCGCCCAACCCGACGACGAGGGCCGGCGGCTGCTGCAGATGCTCACCCCGCGCGAGGTGGAGGTCCTGGTCCGGGTCGCGGACGGCGAGGACACCCGGCTGATCGCCGCCGGCATGGGCATCGCCCCGTCGACCGCCCGGACGCACGTCCAGCGGGTGCTGATGAAACTGGGCGTGGGCTCCCGCCTGGAAGCAGCGGCCCTGGCAGCCAGAACCGGCCTCCTGGACCACGCGAACCCCCACCCCTAGCCATCCACCCGGCAACTCCGACAGCGGTCCACCGGGACCCACCGACAGACCGCCTGCTCCCGTGGACGATCGCCCATCCCCGTGTGCCTCAGTCGGTGGTGAGGGTGGGGGTCACCGGTTGTGGGCTGGGTGGCGGCGGCTGTCGTTCGCCTCGACTGCCGCCGGTTGAGGGGCTGCCCCGGTGGTGGTCGGTCGCCGGTGTGCCGGGGGTCGTCGTGGTCCTCGGCGTGTGCCTCAGCCGGTTGGTGACGGGCGGGGTCACCGGTTGCGGGCCGGTGGCACCGGCTGCCGCCGCCGGAGGCGTGACGGCGGCGGTCGCTGGTGGGGCTGTGTTCGGGGGTGGTGGTTGCCGTTCGGTCTTGTCGGAGCGTCGGGTCCGGCCCGCTTGCGTGGGCGGTCGGGGGCCGGGCGCGGACATGCGGCCCTTACCAGCGCGCGGCACGTGTACGCAGCGTCGCGGGGCGTTCGGTGGGCGCTGTCTGGGGCGGTGTGCGGTGGCTGCCGCGTGCCGACGGTGGTCGTCGGCACGCTCCCCAGGCCGTCCTTGCAGCGCCCGCCGCATGCGTCCCGGCCCCGCCCGTCACTTGCGTCCCGGCCCCGCCCGCCGCCTGCGTCTTCGGCCGCGTCCGCTGGTGGGGCCGTGTCCGGGGGTGGTGGTTGCCGTTCGGTCTCGTCGGAGCGTCGGGTCCGGCCCGCTTGCGTGGGTGGTCGGGGGGCCGGGCGCGGACATGCGGCCCCTGACCAGGGCGCGGCACGCGTACGTGGTGTCGCGGGGCGTTCGGTGGGCGCTGTCTGGGGCGGTGTGCGGTGGCTGCCGTGTGCCGACGGTGGTCGCCGGCACGCTCGCCAGGCCCTTGCAGCGCCCGCCGCATGCGTCCCGGCTTCGCCCGTCACCTGCGTCTTCGGCCGCTCCGCCGCACGCCTCCCTGGCCGTGCCCGGCGTACGCGTTTTCGGCCGTGCCCGCCGTACGCGTCTACGGTCGCGCCCGCCGCATGCGTCCCGGCCCCGCCCGCCGCACGCGTCCCCGGCCGCGCCCACCGCCTACGCCCACCGCACGCGTCCCTGGCCGCGTCCGCCGTACGCGTCCCCGGCCGCGCCGACCGCCTACGCCCGCCGCCTACGCCCGTCGTACGCGTCCCCGGCTGTGCCGGGAGCGGTTACTCGGGGTGGGGGGTGTCGTCGGACGGGGCTGTGGGGGGTGGGGGCGGGGTGGGGCGGAGGCTTAGCCAGGCCAGGAAGAACAGGCCCAGGATCAGCATGCCCAGGCCCGTCCACAGGTTGATGTTGACGCCCTCGGCCTTGTCGATGGCGGCCTGCGAGTCGGTGATGCCGACGATCGTGACGATGACGCCGTAGACGATGAACAGGCCACCGATGATGCGGCGCAGGTCGAAGATGCGGGCGGCGGTCGCGGACTTCTGCTCCAGCTCGGTGACTTCCCGCTGGATGTCGCGCTCGGAGTGTCCGAACTGCCCGGACTGCCCAGAGTGCTCGGAGTGTTCGGAGTGCTCGGTCATGATTGTTCAAACTCCCCTTGGGACGGCCGTCAGAACGAGAACGGGATGTAGCAGACGGCGGCCAGCACCACCGCGCCCCAGCCCAGCAGGGCCGGCCTGCGGTACCAGGCGTCGTCGCCGGCGGCGGGGGCCTCGGCCATCCCCGGGGACCTGGTGCCGTAGACGAGCCCCTGCAACTCCCCGGCCGGCTTCGGCTTGGTGAACAGCGACACGGCCACCATGACCACCGCACCGGCGACGAAGCCCGCGATCGCGGAGACGAAGTTGGCGCCCTGGTCGGAGGGGATGCTGATGATGTCCTTCTTGTACATCACAAAGTAGTTGACCATCGCGGTCACGGTCCCGGCGAGCAGGCCCCAGAACCCGGACTTGGCGGACGCCCGCTTCCAGAACATGCCGACGATGAACACGACGAACATCGGCACGTTGAAGAAGGAGAACAGCGTCTGGAGGTAGCTCATGATGTTCGAGAACGAGGACGCCAGGAACGCCGTGCCGATGGAGGCGAGGACACCGATCGCCGTGATCAGCCGGCCGAAGCGGACGTAGTAGGCGTCCTCGCGGTCCTTGACCACGTACTTCGCCCAGATGTCGTTGGTGAACACGGTGTTGAAGGACGACACGTTGGCCGCCATACCGGCCATGAAGGCGGCCAGCAGACCGGTCACCGCGATGCCGAGCACGCCGTTGGGCAGCAGTTCCTGCATCAGATAGGGAATGGCGTCGTTGTACTGGAGCCCCGACGCGGAGGTGCCGATGTTCGGCACGAGCGCGGCGGCCACCAGGCCCGGGATCATCACCAGGAAGACGATGAAGATCTTCGGGAACGCGGCGATCAGCGGGGTGCGCTGCGCGGCGGAGAGGTTCTTCGCGGACAGGGCCCGCTGCACCTCGGCGAAGTTGGTCGTCCAGTAGCCGAAGGACAGCACGAAGCCGAGGCCGAGCACGATGGTCAGCCAGTTGGCGCCGAGCGGGTTGCCGTGCCCGATGCCGGTGCCGCCCCACGCGGTGGTGAAGTTGTCCCCGTGGGCCGCGGTGAGCTTGTCGGTCAGCCCGCCCCAGCCGCCGACCTTCTTCAGGCCGAGGATGGTGATGGGGATGAGGGCCGCCAGGATCACGAAGAACTGGAGGACTTCGTTGTAGATCGCGGAGGACAGGCCGCCGAGCGTGATGTACGCCAGCACGAAGAAGCCGGCGACCACGATGGCCACCCACTGCGGCCAGCCCAGCAGCGCCTCCACGACGATCGCGAGCGCGTAGAGGTTCACGCCGGCGATCAGGATCGCGGCGAACGCGAACAGGACCGAACTGAGCAGATGCGCCCACCGGTCGAAGCGCAGCAGCAGGAACTCGGGGACCGAGCGGACCTTGCTGCCGTAGTAGAAGGGCATCATCACCAGGCCGAGGAAGACCATGGCCGGGATGGCGCCGATCCAGTACCAGTGGACGGTGTAGGCGCCGTACTGGGCGCTGTTGGCCGCCATGCCGAGGATCTCGGTTGCGGCCAGGTTGGCGGAGATGAAGGCGAGACCGGTGATCCAGGCGGGCAGCGAGCGTCCGGAGAGGAAGAAGTCGAGGCTGGTTCTGACCGAGCGCCGTGCGGCGAGACCGATGCCCAGCACGACGACGAAGTAGATCGCCAGGATCGTGTAGTCCAGCCAGTTGGTGGGGAGCCGTAGCTCCGCGGCCAGGTACGTGGGGCTTTGGGTGGGGGTGTACATGCGTACTCGCTTCGTTGCGCGAACTGGTCCGTAGCGGAACCTACGCCTCTGTGTTCAGATATTGAACAGTTCTGATGGTGTTCTTTGTTTGATTGTGATGGTCGAATGAGATGTGGACTTGTGATCTGTTATGTTTGGTTGTGTTGATTGATTGGGTGCGGGCACAGAGGAGTCCGGCGTGAAGAAGACCTCGACCCTGCTGGCCGACGGTCGTGAGCTGATCTACTACGACCTGCGGGACGACACGGTGCGCGGCGCGGTGGACCGCCGGCCGCTGGAGCGGACCGTGACGACCTCCGAGATCCGCCACGACCCGCTGCTCGGCGACGCCGTCGCGATCGCCTCGCACCGCCAGGGCCGCACCTACCACCCGCCCGCCGACGAGTGCCCGCTGTGCCCCACCCGGGACGGCCGGCTGAGCGAGATCCCCGACTCCTCCTACGACGTCGTCGTCTTCGAGAACCGCTTCCCGTCGCTGGCCCAGGACTCCGGCCGCTGCGAGGTCGTCTGCTTCACCTCGGACCACGACTCCTCCTTCGCTGACCTGAGCGAGGACCAGGCGCGCCTCGTCCTGGACGCATGGACCGACCGGACCTCGGAACTGTCCCATCTGCCCTCCGTGGAGCAGGTGTTCTGCTTCGAGAACCGCGGCGAGGAGATCGGTGTGACGCTCGGGCACCCGCACGGCCAGATCTACGCCTACCCCTTCACCACCCCGCGCACCGCACTGATGCTGCGCTCCCTTGCGACCCACAAGGAGGCGACCGGCGGCGAGAACCTTTTCGACGCCGTCCTGGAGCGTGAACTCGCCGACGAGCGGGTCGTCCTGGAGGGTGAACACTGGGCGGCGTTCGTGCCGTACGCGGCGCACTGGCCCTACGAGGTCCACCTGTACCCGAAGCGCCGGGTCCCCGATCTGCTCGGCCTCGACGAGCCGGCCCGCACAGAGTTCCCCCAGGTCTATCTGGAACTCTTGAAGCGCTTCGACCGGATCTTCGGCGAGGGCGAGCCCCCGACGCCCTACATCGCGGCCTGGCACCAGGCGCCGTTCGGCACGCTGGACGAGTTCGACGGTGTGACGCGCGACGACTTCGCGCTGCACCTGGAGCTTTTCACCATCCGCCGGACATCGGGCAAGCTGAAGTTCCTCGCGGGTTCCGAGTCGGGCATGAGCGTGTTCATCAACGACGTGCCGCCGGAGCGCGCGGCCCAGCGACTGCGAGAGGTAGCGAGTTCATGAGCGGCAAGTATCTGGTCACCGGCGGCGCGGGCTATGTGGGCAGCGTGGTCGCCCAGCACCTGCTGGAGGCCGGTCACGAGGTCACCGTCCTCGACAACCTCTCCACCGGCTTCCGCGAGGGCGTCCCCGCCGGGGCCGCGTTCGTCGAGGGGGACATCCGCGACGCCGCCAAGTGGCTCGACTCCTCCTACGACGGCGTCCTGCACTTCGCCGCCTCCTCCCAGGTCGGCGAGTCGGTGGCGCGGCCCGAGAAGTACTGGGACAACAACGTCGGCGGCACCATGGCGCTGCTCGGCGCCATGCGCGAGACGGGCGTGCGCACGCTGGTCTTCTCCTCCACGGCGGCCACCTACGGCGAGCCGGAGCAGATCCCGATCCCGGAGAGCGCCCCGACGAAGCCGACCAACCCCTACGGCGCCACCAAGCTCGCCGTCGACCACATGATCACGGGCGAGGCGGCGGCCCACGGCCTCGGCGCCGTGTCCCTGCGCTACTTCAACGTGGCGGGCGCGTACGGCGCCTACGGCGAGCGGCACGACCCCGAGTCGCACCTGATCCCGCTCGTGCTCCAGGTCGCCCAGGGCCGGCGCGAGGCCGTCTCGGTGTACGGCGACGACTACCCGACCCCGGACGGCACCTGCGTCCGCGACTACATCCACGTCGCCGACCTGGCCGAGGCCCATCTGCTGGCCCTCGGGGCCGCCACCCCGGGCGAGCATCTGATCTGCAATCTGGGCAACGGCAACGGCTTCTCGGTGCGCGAGGTCATCGAGACCGTCCGCCGGGTCACCGGCCACCCGGTCCCTGAGGTGGCCGCGCCGCGCCGCGGCGGCGACCCGGCGGTGCTGGTGGCGTCGGCGCGCACGGCGCGCGAGAAACTGGGCTGGAACCCGTCCCGCGCGGACCTCGCGGGGATCGTCGCGGACGCATGGGAGTTCGCGCAGAGCATCGTGGAGGAGCGCTAGTGGGGGCACAGCAGGTGCGGGACGGCTTCGTCGGGCTGTACGGAGGCGAACCGGAGGGCGTCTGGTCGGCGCCCGGCCGGGTCAATCTGATCGGCGAGCACACCGACTACAACGACGGCTTCGTCATGCCGTTCGCGCTGCCGCACACGACCGTCGCCGCCGTCTCGCGCCGCACCGACGGCGTGCTGCGGCTGCACTCGGCGAACGTAGAAGCCACCGCAGCCACAGCAGCCACCGCAGGCACCGCGGGCGGTGTCGTGGAACTCCGGCTGGACGAGCTGGCCCCGGAGTCGGACCGCACCTGGACGGCGTACCCCGCGGGCGTGTTCTGGGCCCTGCGCGAGGCGGGCCACCCGGTGACCGGCGCCGACATCCACCTGGCCTCGACGGTCCCCGCCGGCGCCGGCCTGTCGTCGTCGGCGGCCCTGGAGGTCGTGGTGGCGCTCGCCCTGAACGACCTGTACGAACTCGGCCTTCAGCGCTGGCAGTTGGCCCGCCTGTGCCAGCGCGCCGAGAACGTCTACGTCGGTGCGCCCACCGGCATCATGGACCAGACCGCCGCCGCCTGCTGCACCGAGGGCCATGCCCTGTTCCTCGACACCCGCGACCTGTCCCAGCGGCAGATCCCCTTCGACCTGGCCGCCGAGGGCATGCGCCTGCTGGTCGTCGACACCCGGGTCAAACACGCCCACAGCGACGGCGAGTACGGCAAGCGGCGGGCCGGCTGCGAGAAGGGCGCGGCCCTGCTCGGCGTGGACGCGCTGCGGGACGTGCCCTACGACGGGCTGGACGCCGCACTGGCCCGGCTCGGCGACGAGGAGGAGGTGCGCCGGCTGGTCCGCCATGTCGTCACCGAGGACCACCGGGTGGAGCGGGTCGTGTCCCTGCTGGAATCGGGCGACACCCGCGCGATCGGCCCGCTCCTGACCGAGGGCCACGCCTCCCTGCGGGACGACTTCCGCATCTCCGGCCCCGAACTGGACCTCGTGGTGGACACGGCGCTGGAGGCGGGCGCGCTGGGCGCGCGGATGACCGGCGGCGGCTTCGGCGGCTCGGCGATCGTGCTGGCCGAGGCGGGCGACGCCGACGCGATCACCAAGGCGGTCGAGGCCGCGTTCGCCGCGGCCGGCTTCACGGCACCGCGCACCTTCGAGGCGGTGCCCGCGGCGGGCGCCCGCCGGCTGGTGTGACCCGGGGTCAGCGCAGCCGCCTGGTCAGGGTGTACTCGGTGATCCCCGGCGGATAGTCGGGGATCACGCCCACCACCTCGTAGCCCTGCTTGCGGTAGAACTCCGGGGCCTGGAAGTCCCAGGTCTCCACACGGGCCGCCCGGCAGCCCCGGTCCCGCCCGGCCAGCCGCTCGGCCTCCGTGAGCAGCCGCGCGCCGAGGCCCGCCCCGCGGTACCGGCCGTCGACCCACAGATAGGTCACATGCAGCCAGGCCGCCCAGGTGTGGCCGACCAGCCCGCCGGCCAGTTCCCCCGCGGCGTCCACCGCCCAGACATGCAGGGGGACTTCGCGTGCGCCGGGCGTGCCGCGCAGGGCGGCAAGCACGGGGGACGCCGCCGTATTGGTGTCCCGCAGCCGGGAACGGAGCAGATCGCGTCGGGCCTTGTCGACTTCTGCCTCAATACGAAACATGCGGCACACCATAAACGCGCCGGGCGGCCAGTTCCGCACATCACCTTCCCCTGACGGCGCCCGGCCGTACTCTGGTGAACGGTACCGGTGGGGGCCGGTGCTGATCAGGGGGCGAGACAGGCGGGTACGACGCCCGCGGTGGGGGTAGCAGTGACTGCACGGCGGCGGCCGTGCGGCCGGCCCCGCCCACCACAGCGTCGTACCCGCGAGGTCGTCGTTCTCCGGACCTTGGGGTGTCCCCTGCTCTTCGAGAGCACGGGGAAGGGGGTTTCATGGTGCGCATCCGAGTCCTGGTCGTGGACGACCACCGCATCTTCGCCGAGTCGCTGGCCGCGGCCCTGGCCGCCGAGCCGGACGTGGAGGTCTCCGCGGCCGGCAGCGGCCCGGCGGCGCTGCGCTGCCTGGAGCGGGCGGCCGGCGAGGGCCGCCGCTTCGACGTGCTGCTCGTCGACGCCGACCTGGGCGGTCATGTGCCCGGGGCCCGGCCGGCGGTGCCGGTGCAGGCCAGCAACGAAGAGGGGCTGGTGGACGGGATCTCGCTGGTCGCGGGCGTCCGTTCGACGCACCCCGGGGTACGGACCGTGGTCCTCGCCGAGCGGGACGACCCGCGCCGCGCCGCCCTCGCGCTCCAGGCCGGCGCGTCCGGCTGGGTCGCCAAGGACTGCTCGCTGTCGCGGCTGCTGGGCGTCATCCGGGGCGTCCTGCGCGACGAGACGCATCTGCCGCCCGCGCTGCTCACCGGCGTACTGCGCGAGTTGACCGCCGCCCGCAAGCACCGCACCGAGAGCGAGCGGCTGGTCGAGTCGCTGACCCCGCGGGAGCGGGAGGTGCTGCGCTGCATGGTCGCCGGGCTCGGCCGCAAGGCGGTCGCCGAGCGGCTGTTCCTGTCCCCGCACACGGTGCGCACCCATATGCAGAACGTCCTCGGCAAGCTGGGCGTCCACTCCACCCTCGCCGCCGTGGCCCTGGCCCGCCGAGCCGGCGTCGGCCCGGCCGACCTGGCCCCCAGCCCCCGGCAGCCCAACACGGCCTGATCGCACGCCTCGTGATGCGCCGTCGGTCGTCCGCGGCACCGCCGTGGCCGGTCGCGCGGTTCCCCGCGCCCCTGTCCAGCGGAGCGCTTGGCGTACCACGCGTACCGCCGGTACGGGAGGCGGCCGGCTGGGGGCTAACCGGGGATGTTGTCGAAGGGGGCTGTCAACTGGCGTAGCAGCGCGGCCAGTTCGGTGCGCTGGGCGCGGGAGAGTTCCGCGAGGATCGCCCGCTCCTGCTCCAGCAGGCCCGCCAGCGCCTGGTCCGCGCGGTCCTGGCCCTCCCGGGTGAGGCGGACCAGCACACCGCGCCGGTCGCTGGGGTCGGGCAGCCGCTCGACCAGGCCCTTCTTGGCCAGCCGGTCGATGCGGTTCGTCATCGTGCCCGAGGTGACCAGGGTCTGGGTGAGCAGCTGCCCGGGGGAGAGCTGGTACGGCGTGCCCGCCCGCCTCAGCGCGGTCAGCACGTCGAACTCCCAGGGCTCCAGCTGGTGCTCGGCGAAGGCCAGCCGGCGCGCCCGGTCCAGGTGCCGGGCCAGCCTGCTCACCCGGCTCAGCACCTCAAGCGGTTCCACGTCGAGGTCCGGGCGCTCCCGGCGCCACGCTGCGACCAGCCGATCGACCTCGTCCTCCATGCCGATCAGTGTAGTGGTTGTGTCGACATGAAGTCTCTTGAGGTCAAGTATCTTGACGTCAAGGTGTATGGCGGGGCAGAGTGGCGATCACAACGGTGTACGACTCCGAGGAGCCCGCCATGCCCGCCGCGCGCCCCACCTGGGACCCCGCCCAGTACCTCCGTCACGCCGGCCACCGCGCCCGCCCCTTCACCGACCTGCTGGCCCGCGTCCCCGACCCGCCCGCCGCCGCCCCCCGCATCGCCGACCTCGGCTGCGGCCCCGGCAACGTCACCCGCCTGCTCGCCGACCGCTGGCCCGCCGCGCACATCACCGGCTACGACAACTCCCCGCAGATGCTCGCCGACGCCCAGGCGCACGCCGGTCGCACTCCCGGCGGCGGACGCCTCGACTTCGCCCACGCGGACGCCACCGACTGGGTGCCCGCCGAGACCTACGACCTGATCGTCTCCAACGCCGCCCTGCAATGGGTCCCCGGCCACCTGGACGCCTTCCCGGCCTGGCTGGACGCCCTCGCCCCCGGCGGCACCCTCGCCTTCCAGGTGCCGCACAACATCGACGCGCCCCTGCACGCCCTGATGCGCGAACTCGCCGCCGCCCCCCGCTGGAAGGCCCGCCTCGCCCACGTCCTGCGCCACGAGGACTCCGTCCACCTCCCCGCCGTCTACCTGGACCGCCTGACCCGCCTCGGCTGCACCGCCGACGTGTGGGAGACGACGTACTTCCACGTCCTGACTGGTGAGGACCCCGTCCTCGACTGGGTCAAAGGCACCGGACTGCGACCCGTCCTCACCGCCCTGTCGGACGACCCCGAGTCCCGGGACGCGTTCCTCGACGAATACCGCACCCTGCTGCGCAGCGCCTACCCAAGCACCGAATACGGCACCGTGCTGCCCTTCCGCCGCCTGTTCACGGTGGCCACAAAGCAGCCCTGACCACCACACCGAGCTGCCCGCCCGCCATCCGCAGCGGACCGGGTCGGTGAGCGGACCGTCGTGGCGGCAGGCACCGGCCGCGCGCCTCCGCGCCGCGTACCGTCCCGGACACCTGCGTGCTTGTCGCTCCCCACCAAGCCGTCGACACCCTCCCCGCCCTGCCCCGACGCGGCAGCGGCCAGGTGCCAGTCCGCGTCCTGACCTGTCATGGCGGCGGCCGGGTGCCAGATCTGGCGGTCCGCTTCGCCGGCCAGGGCGTCCGCCAGGTTCCCCTCCGCGTCCTGGCGCGTCGCGGCGGTGGCCAGGGTGCCCAGATCCGGCGATTCGGTCGTCGGTGAGAGCGTCCGCCAGTGCGATCAGCACCCCGCGTGCCACGGACGTTGGCGCCCCGGCGGTCCGCCTCGCCCGCTCCGGGCTGCGTGGCACGGGCGTATCGGGGCCCCGGCGGGCCGTTTCGTCGTCCGTGGGGCGTTCCCGTCCGGGGCGGGACGGTGATCAGGGTTCCGGGGGCGCGCCCCGCTCGCGGGAGCGTGCCGCGGACGTCGGCGCGTCGTCGGTCCGTCTCGCCTGCTCCGGGCCGTGCGGCCTGGGCGTCGGGGCTCCGGTGGCTCGCCCGCCCGTCCCGGGCTGCGTGCCGCGGACGTTGGCGCCTCGTTGGTCCGTCTCGCCTGCTCCGGGCTGCGTGGCGCGGGCGTATCGGGGCCCCGGCGGGCCGTCTCGTCGTCCGTGGGGCGTTCCCGTCGGGGGCGGGACGGTGATCAGGGCTCCGGGGGCGCGCCTCGCTCGGGGGAGCGTGCCGCGGACGTCGGCGCGTCGTCGGTCTGCCTCGCCTGCTCCGGGCCGTGTGGCCCGGGCGTCGGGGCTCCGGTGGCTCGCCCGCCCACCCCCGGGCTGCGTGCCGCGGACGTTGGCGCCCCGGCGGTCCGCCTCGCCCGCTCCGGGCTGCGTGGCACGGGCGTATCGGGGCCCCGGCGGGCCGACTCGTCGTCCGCGGAGCGTCCCCGTCCGGGGCGGCACGGTGATCAGGGCTCCGGAGGCGCGCCCGGCTCGCGGGAGCGTGCCGCGGACGTCGGCGCCTCGTCGGTCTGCCTCGCCTGCTCCGGGCCGTGCGGCCCGGGCGTCGGGGCTCCGGTGGCTCGCCCGCCCACCCCGGGCCGCGTGCCGCGGCCGTCGCCCCTCCCGAGCTGCGTGCCACGGGCATCGACGCCACGGCGGCGCCCGCCCGCTCCGGGCTGCGTGGCACGGGCGTATCGGGGCCCCGGCGGGCCGTCTCGTCGTCCCGCCGGGGCGGCAGGGCGCCGGTGCGTGGGCCTTGCCGAAAGCGGCTGGAGTGTCCCGGGCTTCGGCGGAGCCGTCCGCTCAGGACCTGCGGTGGCCGATCAGGCGGGGTTTGGGTTCCAGTCCGTCCAGGCCGTGCCAGGCCAGGTTCACCAGGTGCGCGGCCACCTCCGCCTTCTTCGGGCGGCGCACGTCCAGCCACCACTGCCCGGTCAGCGCGACCATCCCGACCAGGGCCTGCGCATACAGCGGAGCCAGCTTCGGATCAAAACCGCGGCTCTTGAACTCGCGGCCCAGGATGTCCTCCACCTGCGTGGCGATGTCCGAGATGAGAGACGCGAAGGAACCCGTCGACTGCGGGATGGGAGAGTCGCGGACCAGGATCCGGAAGCCGTCCGTGTACTCCTCGATGTAGTCCAGCAGCGCGAACGCGGCCTGCTCGCACAGCTCCCGGGGGTGCCCGGCCGTGAGCGAACTGGTGACCATGTCCAGCAGGCGCCGCATCTCGCGGTCGACCACCACCGCGTACAGCCCCTCCTTGCCGCCGAAGTGCTCGTAGACCACCGGCTTGGACACCCCGGCCTTCGCCGCGATCTCCTCCACCGAGGTGCCTTCGAAACCCTTCGCCGCGAAGAGGGTGCGACCGATCTCCAGCAGCTGCTGGCGGCGCTCGGCACCGGTCATACGGGTGCGACGCGCTCGCCGCGGCTTGTCGGGACTGGGAGTGCTGGAGTCGGTCGCCACGGCGTCAATCATGCCGTCTTCGCGGTCTCCGTCCCGCGCCGGGAGCCGTCTTCCCCGGTGTTGCGGCGCGAATCGATACGCGAGCGTGACGGCCAGCGCACATCATGCGCCCAGCCGAGCAGCTCGAACCAGCGGATGATCCGCGCCGAGGAGTCCACCTGGCCGCGCTCCACACCGTGCCGCGCCGACGTCGGATCCGCGTGGTGCAGATTGTGCCAGGACTCGCCGCACGACAGGACCGCAAGCCACCACACGTTGCCCGAACGGTCCCGCGACCTGAAGGGCCGCTTGCCGACCGCGTGGCAGATCGAGTTGATCGACCAGGTCACATGGTGCAGCAGCGCCACCCGGACCAGGGACCCCCAGAAGAACGCCGTGCACGCGCCCCACCAGGACATCGTGACCAGACCGCCGATCAGCGCGGGCAGCAGCAGCGACACCATCGTCCACAGCACGAACTGGCGGGAGACGGCACGGATCGCCCCATCCTTGATCAGATCCGGCGCGTACTTGTCCTGCGGCGTCTGCTCCTCGTCGAACATCCAGCCGATGTGCGCCCACCACAGCCCCTTCATCAGGGCGGGCACCGTCTCCCCGTAGCGCCACGGAGAGTGCGGGTCGCCCTCCGCGTCGGAGAACTTGTGATGCTTGCGGTGATCGGCCACCCAGCGCACCAGGGGACCCTCGACCGCCAGCGACCCCATGATCGCCAGGGCGATCCGCAAAGGCCGCTTCGCCTTGAACGAACCGTGGGTGAAATAGCGGTGGAAACCGATCGTGATGCCGTGGCAGCCGAGGAAGTAGAAGAACACCAGCAGGCCGAGATCCAGCCAGCTGACCCCCCAGCCCCAGGCCAGCGGCACCGCCGCGAGCAGCGCGAGGAAGGGGACGGTGATGAACAGCAGCAGCGTGATCTGCTCGATCGAGCGCTTCTGCTCGCCACCCAGCGTGGCGGACGGAAGAGACGGGTCGGTGGCCTTCTGGGCGTCGTCGATCACATCGGAACGGGTGGTCATGGGGCGTCCCCTGGGGGGTCGAGGGCCGAGACGGGTACCGGGCCGCCGGAACCGGCGGGAGGCCGGGTGGGCTTCCCTACGGTTCCGTAACCTACGGCGTCGTAAGTATGGCAGCGCCGCGTGCGGCGGCAAGAGCCCGAGAACCTGCGCGTCCGCATGGACACCTATCCTTGGAATCGGTCGGACAGCGCGGTCCGCTCTGATTTCTTCCCGGCTGTCCCGCCCGTATGCGGCCCACCCGCCGCGCGGCGGACCACCGGGTTCCCTCCCGGATCAGTTTCCACACTGCAAGGAGCCGCACCTGTGAGCAGTGCCGACGATCAGACCACCACGACCAGCAGCGAGCTGCGCGCCGATATCCGGCGACTGGGTGACCTCCTCGGCGAGACCCTGGTCAGGCAGGAGGGCCCCGAACTGCTCGAACTGGTCGAGAAGGTCCGCCGCCTCACCCGCGAGGACGGCGAAGCCGCCGCCGAGCTGCTGCGGGGCACCGAACTGGAGACGGCCGCCAAGCTGGTACGCGCCTTCTCCACCTACTTCCACCTCGCCAACGTCACCGAACAGGTCCACCGCGGACGCGAACTGCGGGCCCGGCGCGCGGCCGAGGGCAGCCTGCTCGCCCGCACCGCCGACCGCCTCAAGGACGCCGACCCCGACCACCTGCGGCAGACCGTCGAGCACCTGAACGTTCGCCCAGTGTTCACGGCGCACCCCACCGAGGCCGCGCGCCGCTCCGTCCTCAACAAGCTCCGGCGCATCGCCGCGCTCCTGGAGACCCCCGTCATCGAGGCCGACCGGCGCCGCCACGACACCCGGCTCGCCGAGAACATCGACCTCGTCTGGCAGACCGACGAACTACGGGTCGTACGGCCCGAACCCGCCGACGAGGCCCGCAACGCGATCTACTACCTCGACGAACTGCACGCCGGCGCCGTCGGCGACGTCCTCGAAGACCTGACGGCCGAACTCGAACGCGTCGGCGTCCGCCTCCCCGACGACACCCGGCCGCTCACCTTCGGCACCTGGATCGGCGGCGACCGCGACGGCAACCCCAACGTCACCCCCGACGTCACCTGGGACGTCCTCATCCTCCAGCACGAACACGGCATCAACGACGCCCTGGAGATGATCGACGAACTGCGCGGCTTCCTGTCCAACTCCATCCGCTACACCGGCGCCACCGAGGAACTGCTCCAGTCCCTGGCCACCGACCTGGAACTGCTGCCCGAGATCAGCCCCCGCTACAAGCGGCTCAACGCCGAGGAGCCCTACCGGCTCAAGGCCACCTGCGTCCGCCAGAAGCTCGTCAACACCAAGCAGCGGCTGGCCACCGGCACCCCCCACGAAGCAGGCCGCGACTACCTCGGCACCGCCGAACTCCTCGCCGACCTGAGGCTCATCCAGACCTCCCTGAGGGAACACCGCGGCGGCCTGTTCGCCGACGGCCGCCTCGGCCGCAACATCCGCACCCTGGCCGCCTTCGGCCTCCAGCTCGCCACCATGGACGTACGCGAACACGCGGACGCCCACCACCACGCCCTCGGCCAGCTCTTCGACCGGCTCGGCGAGGAGTCCTGGCGCTACGCCGACATGCCCCGCGAGTACCGGGCCAAGCTGCTCGCCAAGGAACTGCGCTCCCGCCGGCCGCTCGCGCCCACCCCGGCACCCGTGGACGCCGCGGGCGCGAAGACCCTCGGCGTCTTCCAGACCGTCAAGCGCGCCCTGGAGATCTTCGGACCCGAGGTCGTCGAGTCGTACATCATCTCGATGTGCCAGGGCGCCGACGACGTCTTCGCCGCCGCCGTCCTCGCCCGCGAGGCCGGCCTGATCGACCTGCACGCCGGCTGGGCGAAGATCGGGATCGTGCCGCTGCTGGAGACCACCGACGAGCTGAAGGCCGCCGACACCATCCTGGAGGACATGCTCTCCGACCCGTCCTACCGGCGGCTCGTCGCGCTGCGCGGGGACGTCCAGGAGGTCATGCTCGGCTACTCCGACTCCTCCAAGTTCGGCGGCATCACCACCAGCCAGTGGGAGATCCACCGCGCCCAGCGCCGGCTGCGCGACGTCGCCCACCGCTACGGGGTGCGGCTGCGGCTCTTCCACGGCCGCGGCGGCACCGTCGGACGCGGCGGCGGCCCCTCCCACGACGCCATCCTCGCCCAGCCCTGGGGCACCCTCGAAGGCGAGATCAAGGTCACCGAACAGGGCGAGGTCATCTCCGACAAGTACCTCGTGCCCGCGCTGGCCCGGGAGAACCTGGAACTGACCGTCGCCGCCACCCTCCAGGCATCCGCCCTGCACACCGCGCCCCGGCAGTCCGTGGAAGCCCTCGCCCGCTGGGACGCCGCCATGGACGTCGTCTCCGACGCCGCGCACTCCGCCTACCGCAGACTCGTCGAGGACCCCGACCTGCCGGCGTACTTCTTCGCCTCCACCCCGGTCGACCAGCTCGCCGACCTGCACCTCGGCTCCCGGCCCTCGCGCCGCCCCGACTCCGGGGCCGGACTCGACGGACTGCGCGCCATCCCCTGGGTGTTCGGCTGGACCCAGTCGCGGCAGATCGTCCCCGGCTGGTTCGGCGTCGGCTCCGGCCTCAAGGCCCTGCGCGAGGCCGGCCTCGACACCGTCCTCGCCGAAATGCACGAACAGTGGCACTTCTTCCGCAACTTCATCTCCAACGTCGAGATGACACTCGCCAAGACCGACCTGCGGATCGCCCGCCACTACGTCGACACCCTGGTGCCCGACGAACTGCGGCACGTCTTCGACACCATCACCGCCGAACACGACCTGACGGTCCACGAGGTCCTGCGGATCACCGGCGAGAGCGAACTGCTCGACGCCCAGCCCGTACTGAAGCAGACCTTCGCCATCCGCGACGCCTACCTCGATCCCATCTCCTACCTCCAGGTCACCCTCCTCAAGCGGCAACGCGACGCCGCCACCGCGGGCGAACAGCCCGACCCACTCCTGGCCCGCGCCCTCCTCCTCACGGTCAACGGCGTAGCGGCCGGCCTGCGCAACACAGGCTGACCCCACCCCGACAGCGCCCCCGCTCACTCTCCCCGAGCCGGGGCGCTGCCACATACACGAGACGGAGCCCCTGGCACGCTCGCCGCGGAAGCCGGCGCCGGCGTCGTGCACGGATTCCCGAGGACCTGGGCAGGGCGGTGATGAGCCGGGCCAGACCGCATCCGGCCGTGACGGCCGCTGATCGTCGCACGGGCCTGAGGTCGGCGGTGGCGTCGCGGCGGCCCAGAGCACCACCGGCTGCCGCCGCCCCGACGCCCCGGCGACGCCTCCGGCACGCTCTCCGAGCGGGGGCGCTGTGGTGCGCGGGGTTCGGGCGTCGGATGGGGTGGGCCGGCGTGGTGGGGGGTGATCGTCGCGGGGGTCAAGGTGTCGCGGCGGGTCCACGCACCACCGGCTGCCGCCGACCGCACGCTCCGGCGATGCCTTCGGCACGCTGTCCGAGCGGGGGCGCTGTCGTGTGCGGGGTTCGGGCGTCGGATGGGGTGGGCCGGCGTGGTGGGGGTGATCGTCGCGGGGGTCAAGGTGTCGCGGCGGGTCCACGCGCCACCGGCTGCCCCGCCTGCACCCCCGGCGGCGCCACCAGCACGCTCTCCGCGAGCCGGGGTGCTGTCGTGTGGTGCGAGGGGGCCAGGGGGTGGGCTTGCTGGGGTCGGGTCAGAGGGTGAGGAAGGTGGCGGTGACCAGGAGCAGGCCGGAGGCGGCCAGGAGCCAGGCGAGGCGGGTCAGGCGCAGGCCGCCCGCGACCACCACCGAGGCCAGCAGCAGGGCGCCGCCCAGCGGCACCCACGCGTTCAGGACCCCGGCCGGACCGGACCGTACGACCTCGTCGGTGCCCGGCTTCACCACCACCGCGTACGTCTCGCCCCTGCGCACCGCCACGCCCCGCGCGATCACCACCCGCCCACGGGCCCTCGCCCCCGCCGAACCCGGCGTGAACGGCCCGGAACAGGTCTCCCGCGCACAGCCCGTCACCTTGATCGTGCCGCTCTCCCGGCCCTTCGTCAGCATCACGTGCTGCGCGGTCCCCCAAGACCCCCACACACCCGCGACCAGGATCAGCACGGTGACGGCCCCCATCGCCGCGAGCCGGCCGAACCGCAGCGCGGCGACCGAGGACTGACGGGACGTGGCGGCTGTGGCGGGCATGGCCGGGATCATTGGCCATGGCCCTCCGATCGGTCAACTCCGCGGCCGCCGACGGCCGGACAAGTCAGGAGTTGTACGAGCTTTGCGCCCGCTCCAGCCCCTCGATCACCAGACACTCCACCGCGTCCGCCGCACGATCCACGAAGTAGTCCAACTCCTTGCGCTCCGCCGACGAGAAGTCCTTCAGCACGAAGTCGGCCACCGGCATCCGCCCAGGCGGCCGCCCGATCCCGAACCGCACCCGGTGATAGTCCGCCCCCATCGCCTTGGTGATCGACTTCAACCCGTTGTGCCCGTTGTCCCCGCCGCCCAGCTTGAGCCTGAGCACGCCGTAGTCGATGTCCAACTCGTCATGCACCGCCACCACGTTCGCGACCGGCACCTTGAAGAAGTCCCGCAGCCCGTTCACCGGACCACCCGACAGGTTCATGTACGACATCGGCTTGGCGAGGACCACCCGCCGGTTCGCCGGACCGGGCGGACCGATCCGGCCCTCCACGACCTGCGCCTGCGCCTTCTGGGCCCGCTTGAACTTCCCCCCGATCCGCTCCGCGAGCAGGTCCACCACCATGAAACCGACATTGTGCCGGTTCATCGCGTACTCCGGCCCGGGATTCCCGAGCCCGACGATCAGCCAGGGGCCACTGGCGGGGCTGGTCACGTCCATGTCTCCTCGCAATGCGATGCAGCCGCTGCTCCCCGGGGAAGCAGCGGCTGCACACCGCTGTGGGCGGCCGTCCCGCACGGGCGGAACGGTAGGCACCGACAGCACCGGACACTCGGCCAACGAGCGCCCGGCCCCGCCGATGCCGACGGTCCGATCAGGCTCAGGCCTCGGCGGCCTCTTCGCCCTCGGCGGCCTCCTCCGCGGCCTCCTCGGCCTGCGCGGCCAGGACCTGAAGCACCACCGCGTCCTCGTCCACCGCCAGGGTCGAACCCGACGGCAGCACGATGTCCTTGGCGTGGATGGACGCGCCGGCCGCCAGGCCCTCGACGGACACCGTGACGGACTCGGGAATGTGGGTGGCCTCGGCCTCGACCGGCAGCGCGGCCAGCACATGCTCCAGCAGGTTGCCGCCCGGAGCCAGCTCACCCTCGGTGTGCACGGGAATCTCGACCGTGACCTTCTCACCGCGCTTGACCAGCAGCAGGTCGACGTGCTCCAGGAAACCCTTCAGCGGGTCACGCTGCACGGCCTTCGGAATCGCCAGCTCGTTGGACTTGCCGTCGATGTCCAGGGAAATCAGAACGTTCGGCGTGCGCAGCGCCAGCAGCAGCTCATGGCCCGGCAGGGTCAGGTGCAGCGGCTGCGCACCGTGACCGTACAGCACACCCGGAACCTTGTTGTCGCGGCGGACACGGCGCGCGGCACCCTTGCCGAACTCGGTGCGCGTCTGGGCGGCGAGCTTCACCTCGGACATGATCACTCCTCGTAGAGGTAGACAGGAACGTGGTCACCCGGCCACGAACGGCCTGCTACGAAGAGCGCGTCGATAACGGACCACCGCACCCGCGGAAAACGGGACACGGCCTCCCTCGCCGAGCAACCCGAGAAGTGTACTCGGCGAAGAAGGCCGCACCCAAAAGGATCTTCAGCTCGACGGTGCCCCCGCCGGGGCGCGGCACGCCCGCACCCCCGGAACACCCTGAAGAAACCTCACTGCTCGTCGAAGAGACTCGTCACCGAGCCGTCCTCGAACACCTCACGCACCGCACTGGCGATCGTCGGAGCGATCGACAGAACAGTGATCTTGTCCAGATCCCGGCCCAGCTCCCCCGGCGTCGGCAGCGTATTGGTGAACACGAACTCACCCACCCGCGAATTCTTCAACCGGTCCGCCGCCGGACCCGACAGCACACCATGCGTCGCCGTCACGATGACATCCTCCGCACCATGCGCGAACAACGCGTCCGCCGCCGCACAGATCGTCCCACCGGTGTCGATCATGTCATCGACCAGCACACACACCCGGCCCTTGACCTCACCCACCACCTCGTGCACCGTCACCTGGTTCGCCACATCCTTGTCACGCCGCTTGTGCACGATCGCCAGCGGCGCACCGAGCCGGTCACACCAGCGATCGGCCACCCGGACCCGGCCCGCATCCGGCGACACCACCGTCAGCTTCGCCCGATCCACCTTCGCCCCCACATAGTCCGCAAGCAGCGGCAACGCGAAGAGATGATCGACAGGACCGTCGAAGAACCCCTGGATCTGATCCGTGTGCAGGTCCACCGTCAGGATGCGGTCCGCACCCGCCGTCTTCATCAGATCCGCGATCAACCGCGCCGAGATCGGCTCACGCCCGCGGTGCTTCTTGTCCTGACGCGCATAACCGTAGAACGGCACGATCACCGTGATGGAGCGGGCCGACGCACGCTTCAACGCGTCGATCATGATCAACTGCTCCATGATCCACTTATTGATCGGCGCCGTATGGCTCTGGATCAGGAAACAGTCCGCACCACGCGCCGACTCCTGATACCGCACATAGATCTCGCCATTCGCGAAGTCGAAGGCCTTCGTCGGGACAACCCCGACACCCAGCTGGTGGGCGACCTCCTCGGCAAGCTCGGGGTGGGCGCGGCCGGAGAAGAACATCATCTTCTTCTCGCCGGTCGTCTTGATCCCGGTCACAGCACTGTCTCCTCAGAGGTGTCTCAGCCGTCGAGCGACCCCTCCGCAAGACAGGAGAGGCCAACTCAGCTGGTGGGTGCGGGTGTGCACTTATCACGGTACGCCGTCTTTCACGTACCCGTTTCCGGTCAGTCCTCGCCAACCCCCTGCCGCGCCACCGCCTCCGCCGCCCTCGCCGCAGCACTCCCCGGACGCTTACGCGCCACCCAACCCTCGATATTCCGCTGCTGACCACGGGCCACAGCCAACGAACCGGGCGGCACATCCTTCGTGATCACCGACCCCGCGGCGGTATAAGCACCGTCCCCCACCGTGACCGGCGCCACAAACATGTTGTCCGCACCGGTACGGCAGTGCGAACCGACCGACGTGTGATGCTTGTCCTGACCGTCATAGTTCACAAACACACTCGCCGCACCGATATTCGTGTACTCACCGATCGTCGCATCCCCCACATACGACAGATGCGGAACCTTCGTGCCCTCCCCGATCGCCGCGTTCTTCGTCTCCACGAACGTGCCCACCTTCGACCCGGCACCCAGACGACTACCAGGACGCAAATACGCGAACGGACCCACACTCGCCCCCGCACCGATCTGCGCCCGGTCCGCCACCGTCGTATCCACCCGGGCACCGGCACCCACCCGGGTATCCGTCAACCGCGTGTTCGGCCCGACCTCCGCGCCCTCACCGATCCGCGTCGCACCATGCAACTCCGTACCCGGATGAACCACCGCGTCCTGCTCGAACGACACCGTCACATCCACCCACGTCGTCGCCGGATCCACCACGGTCACCCCCGCCAGCATGGCCCGCTCCAGCAGCCGGTCGTTCAGAATCCGACGCGCCTGCGCCAACTGCACACGGTTGTTGATCCCCGCGATCTCCCGGTGATCAGCGGCCACCGAAGCACCGACCCGATGCCCCGCCTCCCGCAGAATCCCGAGCACATCCGTCAGATACTCCTCACCCTGACTGTTGTCCGTGCGCAACTTGCCCAGAGCCTGCGCCAGCAACTGCCCGTCGAACGCGAACACACCCGAATTGATCTCACGGATCGCACGCTGCGACTCGTCGGCGTCCTTGTGCTCCACGATCGCCGTCACCGCACCGGAAGCACCGTCACGGACGATCCGCCCGTACCCCGTCGCATCCGGCACCTCCGCCGTCAGCACCGTGACCGCGTTGCCGTCGGCGTGATGGGTGTCGGTGAGCCGGCGCAGCGTCTCACCCGTGAGCAGCGGAGTGTCCCCGCAGACCACGACCACCGTCCCCTCGACGGCGCCGCCCAGCTCCTCCACGGCCATGCGCACCGCGTGCCCCGTGCCGTTCTGCCGGTCCTGCACCGCCGTCCGCGCCTGCGGATCCAGCTCACCGAGGTGCGCGGCGACCTGCTCGCGCGCGTGACCCACGACGACGACCAGGTCCTGCGGCTTCAACTCGCGTGCCGCGGCGAGCACATGGCCGACCAGGGAGCGGCCGCAGATCTGATGCAGCACCTTGGGTGTGGCCGACTTCATACGGGTGCCCTCACCCGCTGCGAGAACGACGACGGCTGCCGGGCGAATGGCGCTCACGGAGTTGCCTTTCGGCTTTGACGGGCGGGGGTGACACCCGCAGGATACCGGGGCGTTTCGCAGACGACACGAGAGCGGGCCCTGACAACACCGGTCAGGGCCCGAACCTGGGTCTTGTGCGCTGTGGCTCCCCTGCCAGGACTCGAACCTGGAATAAATCATCCAAAGTGACCCGTGTTGCCCATTACACCACAGGGGAGTGCTTAACGACCTAAAACGGACATTTGCCTACTCCGCTGAGGTCGCGACACCTACTATGCCGCACCACCAGCCCTCGATGCGACGGTACAAGTCGGCGCTCTTCAAGACTTTGATCACGAGGCAGCCGTGATAGCCGTCGCCGGTGTTTTTGCGGACTGTCTTGGGGTTGTGCTTCTTGAGTGTCGTCTTGTTGAACAGGGCGCCGTCGGCGCCGATGAGTTCGGGCCCAGTACTGCTCGGCAGCCGCCACGTCCGCGCTCTCATGGATCATGACGGTGTAGCGGTGCCGCTCGCGCTCGACGCCGAGTAGGTCGAGCCAGGCGAGGAAGACCCTGATCATGCCGGGGTCGCTGTTGACGAAGGTGACGTTCTCGCGGCGGGCGTAGGGCTTGTCCTTGCTGCCCTCGGCCCAGTAGAGGCCGACCCCGACCAGGAACAGCTCGCGGGGCGACAGGTTGCCGATGGAGTCGCGGGCGGTGCTCTTCGTCTGCTGCCGTTCCTCGTCGCGGAGGCGGAGCCTCGCCTCCCAGCCCTTCTTGGCGATGGACGCCGCTTCCTCGCGGCTGCGCCTGCGCTCCGGCTTCGGGAGGTCCCGTACCCAGAGGGAGACCGAGCTCTTCGAGCAGCCGAGTTCTGCCTCGATCTGGTCGTATGTCCAGCCCCGGAGGCGTAGCTCCCGCGCTTTTTCGCGTAGGTCGTCCTTCGCGCGGGGGCGTTTTGTCCATTCAGGTGGTGGTTCGCCCTTCACTAGCTGGTTGAGGATGTCGTTGTTGAAGATCTTCAGTTCGTCCCGGATCTGCCGAAGGCTGTAGCCGCCGCGCCGCAGCGCGATCGCCTGTTCGCGTAGGGACTCGAAGTCGGTGTATTTGCCCGGTGGATGTGCCATGGGCATACCGTCCGGCCGGAATGGGTCGTTCCGGAGTCGAACGGGGATGGTTCACCAGTTCGAGGGATACGGGGAGGCTTCGCAACGGTGCGCTCACGGAGTGTGCTGTGAGCGGGTACGCAAAACTCACCCGATAAGCGGCGCCCGCCGCCCGTAGGCTGGACGCATGACCACGACGGGGGAAGAGCACACGGCGGCCGTGACCGGGCCGTGGTGGTGGGCGAGGTGGCGCAGCGCACTGCTGGACGGCGGCCTCGCGGTGGTGTCGGCCGCGGAGTGCGCGGCGGAGGGTGTGCCGTTCGCGCGGGACGCGGGGATCCCGGTGCCGGCCGGGGTCCTGTTCGGTCTGCTGGCCGGTTCGGTGCTGGTGCTGCGCAGGAAGTGGCCGATCGCCGTGGTGCTGGTGGCGATCGCGATCACGCCGGCGCAGATGGGTTTCCTGATGGGTCTGGTCGGCCTGTACACCCTGGCCGCCGCCGAGCTGCCGCGCCGGATCATCGTGGCGCTGGCCGGTATGTCGTTCGTCGGGACGATGATCGTCACGTTTGTGCGGGTGCGGCAGGACATGGCGCGCGGGGATCTGACGCTGGGTGACTGGTTCGAGCCGTTCGCGTCGATCACGACGTCGCTGGGTATGACGGCGCCTCCGGTGCTGCTGGGGCTGTATGTGGGGGCGCGGCGGCGGTTGATGGAGAGCTTGCGGGAGCGGGCGGACAGTCTGGAGCGTGAGCTGCAGTTGCTTGCGGAGCGGGCCGAGGAGCGGGCCGAGTGGGCGCGTAACGAGGAGCGCACGCGGATCGCGCGGGAGATGCATGACGTGGTCGCGCATCGGGTGAGTCTGATGGTGGTGCATGCGGCGGCGTTGCAGGCGGTGGCGCGCAAGGATCCGGAGAAGGCCGTGAAGAACGCGGCGTTGGTCGGGGACATGGGGCGGCAGGCGTTGACGGAACTGCGGGAGATGCTGGGGGTGTTGCGGTCGGGGGACGGTTCGGTGCGGCGTGCGGAGCCGGTGCCGCTTGCGGCTGTGGAGGCGGTCGCTGCGGCGGCGGCGTCGCGGGCGGTGGCCGAGGAGGGTGCGGGGGAGGGGCCGTGTCTGTCGGAACTGGATGAGTTGATCGGGCAGTCGGCTGCGGCGGGCATGGTGGTGAATCTGTCGGTGGAGGGTGAGCTGCGGTCGTATGCGCGGGAGGTCGAGCAGACGGCGTACCGGGTGGTGCAGGAGGCGTTGACGAACGTGCACAAGCATGCGGCGGGCGCGAAGACGCATGTGCGGCTGGCGCATCGTGGTGCGGAGATCGCGATGCAGGTGGAGAACGAGCCGCCGCCCGAGCCGGCGTCGGCGTCGGCGGCGGGGTTGCCGTCCGGTGGCAACGGTCTGCTGGGGATGCGGGAGCGGGTCGTGGCGCTGGGCGGTGTTTTTGTGTCGGGTCCGACGGACGCGGGGGGTTTTCGGGTGTCGGCGGTGATTCCGGCGGTGTGATCTTCGCGGCCCGCGTGTCGCTGGGCGGTCCTCGCGCTTCGGGCGGCGGGCCGCGCCGTGTGCGTCCGGGTGCGGATTCCCCCTGCGTCCGGATTCCCCGTACGTCCGGATTGCGCTGTGTGTCCTGCTGGCCGGCGCGTGTGTGCCGGGTGGGTCAGGCCGCTGTCAGGCGGGTGGGCTGGGTGCCTGCGATGAGTGTGGTGAGGGCGCGGTCGATGTCCGGGCCGAGGTACCAGTCGCCGGTGTGGTCGAGGGTGTAGACGCGGCCTTCGGCGTCGATGGCGAGCAGTGCGCCGGTGTCGGTCTCCTCGCCGAGTGGGCACAGTTCGGTGTCCAGGGCGCGGCCGAGGTCGCCGAGGGTGCGGGCGAGGTGCAGGCCGTGCAGCGGTTCGAGGTGCAGTGCGGCGGGTGCGATCTGTCGGCCGGGGCCGGTGGGGGCGATGCGGAGTCCGCCGAATTCGGCCCAGGCTTCGACGGCCGCGGGGAAGACGGCGTGCCGGTGGCCGGCGGGTGAGATGTGGGCGCGCAGGGCGTCGGCCCAGATTTCGGCCTGTTTTATGTCCCAGCGTCCGGGCTGCCAGCCGGCGGCGCGCAGGGCGGCGTCGACGGGCACGG
This sequence comes from Streptomyces diversicolor, assembly GCF_057537855.1. Classification (NCBI taxonomy): domain Bacteria; kingdom Bacillati; phylum Actinomycetota; class Actinomycetes; order Kitasatosporales; family Streptomycetaceae; genus Streptomyces; species Streptomyces diversicolor. The sequence goes on along the minus strand of NZ_BAAJXA010000016.1, from coordinate 98,288 downwards.
CGAAGCGGGTGGAGGTGGTGCGGTCGGTGTGCATCTGCCCTTCGTTCGTCGAGATCTTGCGGTGGTGCGGGTGGTTCCGGTCGTGCGGGTGTGGGGCGGTGAGGGTGTCGGGGGTGTCGGGGATGGGTACGCGGGCCGGCCCTGGGGTGTTCAGCGGTCTGTCGTGGCCGGGTCGACGACGCGGACGCCGAAGTGGGCGCTCAGGGCGGTGCAGGCGCGGCAGGGTGTGGCGAAGCTGCCGTGCAGGGGGTCGCCGTCCTCGCGTATCCAGCGGGTGGTGAGCTTGGCCTGCTTGAGGGCTTTGCGGGCTTCGCCGTTGGTCATCGGTTTGCGGGCGGCGCGCTTGCTGCGTGCGGCGTCGGCGGCGGCGATGTGGCGGGAGATGAGGATGGTCTCGGCGCAGCGGCCGGTGAAGCGGTCCCGCTGGTCGCTGGTGAGGGTGTCGAGGAAGTCCTGGACGAGCGGGTGCAGGGGCGGGGTCTGGTCGCCGCGGGCGGCGGTGCCGGTGAGGGTGGCGCCGCGTACGGACAGGGCGGCGGCGACGGTCGGCAGGATGCCGTCGCGTCGGTGGAGGAGGGCGGGCACCTGGGGTGACTCGGTGTGGCTCCAGTCGATGCGGGGGTCGCCGGAGGCGCTGTCGGCGCCGCCGGCCCGTGTTTCGGCGCGGGCGTTCGCCTGCGGTCCCGTCTGCGTCGAGTTCATGATCGTTTCCCTCCCGGGCGTCCCCCGAAGGACACAGAGTGCCAAATGCCGTGGCGGGTGCGGAAGCTGGGGCGGCGCGACACGCCCGGGTTTGGGTGGACTGTCACGGTGGGATGACCTCTGGTCACGGAAGCGGAGGCCCGGTGACCGGTGTCCGTGTACCGCATAGGCTGTCGGCACCGCGATGGGCGCGGTCAACGCGTCGGTGACGTTGGAGAGACAGTCGGATACGGGTCGTGGCGCGCCGTGCGTGGTGCGGTCGCGGCTCGTACAGAGTGCCGCAGGGGGCAACCGCCATGACGACAGGTCGGCTCGGGCAACAAGCCGCGCCGCCGAACGCGGCCTATGCCGGGCAGGTCGTGCACTTCCCGGATCCGGTTCGGGCGGCGCGCCACCCGAGAGGGGTACGGGTCGACGAGCGCGGGTATCCCGACTTCTCGCCGTATGCGCGTGCGGCGGCGGAGATCGCCGATCCGCCGGAGGGTTTCGGTGTGGACGAACTGCGGCTGACGGACTATGTGTCGGCGAACGCGGCTCTGTCGGCGGCGGGGCACGAGTTGTGGGACACGGTCCCGGAGGTGGCCACGCCGCACGGCTGGACCTGGCATCACGTGGCGGGTTCGCGGCGGCTCGAACTGGTTCCGGTCGAGGTGAAGGCGCTGCTGCGGCACCACGGGGGGATCGCCACGGCCCGTGTCGACCAGGGCAAGCGGGGCACGCGGCCGTTGCAGGAGACGCGTCCGGCGCACTTCGGGCTGCCGAAGTCGGGGGTGGCGGTGACGGAGCAGCAGGTGCAGGGGGTCGAGGAGGACCTGGGGTACCGGCTGCCCGGCGCGTACCGTTCGTTCCTGAAGGCGGCGGGTGGTTGCGCGCCGGTGGGGACGGCGCTGGACGCGGAGTTGGGGCTGCTGCTGGACCAGCCGTTCTTCACGGTGCGGGACGAGGCGGCGGTCAATGACCTGGTGTATGTGAACAAGTGCCTGCGGGATCATCTGACCAAGGACTATCTGGGTGTGGCCTTTGTGCAGGGCGGGCTGCTCGCGGTGAAGGTCAAGGGTGAGCGGACGGGTTCGGTGTGGTTCTGCGCGTACGACGACGCGCGGGACGTGGATCCGGCGTGGCCGCCTGCGGAGCGGGTGGCGCGGCTGCTGCTGCCGTGCGGTGAGGACTTCGATGCCTTTTTGTCGCGGCTCGCGGGTAGTCCGCCGGAGCTGGATACGGTGGCGAACCTGATGGTGGACGGCGGCTTCGCGCGTGCGGTGCCGGTGGTGTCGGCCGGGTCTGCGGGGGAGTGAGCTTTCGATGGTGACGTTTGCGCAGGCGCAGGAGCGCGCGGAGGAGTGGGTCAACGGGGACGTGCCCGCGTATCAGCATCGTGAGGTGCGGGTGCGGGAGTTCGAACTCGGTTTCGTGGTGTGGGGGGAGGACCGGGCGGAGGGTCCGCGTTCGGATGCGGGCGGGCAGCGGCTCGTGATCGCCCGGGACAGTGGTGAGGCCACGCTGTGGCCGGCGCTGCCGGTGGGTGAGGTGATCCGCCGGTACGAGGAGGAGTACGGCCGTGAGGCGGGCGTGGCCGAGGCGCCGCCGGCGCCTGCGGCGCGGGTGGATCTCAATCAGACGTCGTTCTTGTTGACTCCACCGGAGTGGCTTCAGGAGGCGGCCGACAAGCTGGGCATTCCGGATCGGCGGGCGGCGGGCGGCGGCGCGCTGCCCGAGACGCAGGCCGGGGTTCCGGTCGGGCCGTCCGCGTCCGATGCGGCGCCTGGTGCGGCGCCTGGTGCGTCGTCGGGTGCGGGGGGTGGTTCTGGTTCTGCGTGGCCGGCCGCCGGGGGTGGTGCCGAGGAGGGTGCCGGGCGGGTGGCGCCCGGCGCTCCGGTGGGCGCGACGCCCTGGGCGGGCACGGACACCAACGCGGACGCGGGTGAGGACCGGTCGGTGCCGCTGCCGGCGACGGTGTTCTCGTCGCCGGTGGGTGACTCGGACGACGACGTGCCGCCCGCCGCCGCGCCGGACGCCAAGACGGCGCTGATGTCGGGCGGCAGCCAGCTGCCACGCACGACGGTCGCCCCGGCCGTCGACGCCCCGAACCCCCCGGGCCCCCAGGGCAGCACACCGCCGCCCGCACCGGGCGCGCCGGGGAGCATGCCCGCGCCACCGCCGGGCGCGCCGGGGAGTACGCCGCCGCCCGCACCGGGGAGCATGGCTCCGCCTGCACCCGTGCAGGGTGGGCCGGGCAGTACGCCGCCGTCCGCACCGGGCAACACGCCGCCGCCTCCGCCGGGTGGCATGCCTGCGCCTGTGCCGGGCGCGCCGGGGAGCATGCCCGCGCCTCCGCCGGGCGCGCCCCCGTACGGCTATCCGCAGGGTCCGGGTGGTCCCGGCACGCCGCCTCCGGGTGCCGGGCCGGCCGCCCCGCCGCCTGCGCAGGGCCCCGCCACGCCGCCGCCTCCGGGGTTCCCGCAGGGCACTCCTCCGCCCCCGGGTGTGCCGCAGGGCGGCAGTACTCCGCCGCCGTCGGGATTCCCGCAGGGCAGTCCCGCGCCTGCGGCCGCCGCGGGGGACATCGCGGACGCCGCCACGAGCAAGGCCGCGCCGCCGCGTCGTGGCGGCGCTATGGGCGCGCCGCCTCCGCCGCCGGGCGCTCCGGGCACCCCGGGCGTACGGCCGGGAAGCACGCCGCCGCCGGGTGGGCCGGCCACGCCGCCCGGCGGGTACGTACCGACGCGGCTCGTGTCGTCGCTCGGCCCGGACGGACCCGGCGGCACCGGACCCGGTGCCCCGAACCCGCCGGGTGCCCCGGGTGACACCCCTGCCGGCAGCGTGCACCAGGCGGCGACCGTGCTGGCCGACCCGAGCCGGATGGCGGGCGGCGGCACGGGCGGCGGCGCCCCGCAGCGCCCCGGACCCCCGCAGCCCCCGGGCGCCCCTGGTGGGCCGCAGTCTCCCGGAGCCCCGCAACAGGGTGCGCCGAATCCGCCTGGCCCCCCGCAGCCTCCCGGCGCCCCCGGAGCCCCGCAGCCCCCTGGTGCGTCGAATCCGCCGGGTGTTCCGGGTGTGCCTTCCGTTGGTGGTGCCGGGCAGCCGACTCCCGTGCACCATGCCGAGACCGTGCTGGCCGCGCCCCCGGTGGGCGGGCCCCCGGTGGGCGGACCCGGTATGCCTCCGCCGCCGCACGGCGTACCCGGTGCGCCGGGCGCTCCCGGTGTGCCCCCGGGTGCCCCGCCGGCGCCGCCCGGTGCGGTTCCGCCGCCCGCGTACGGCTATCCGCAGCAGGCGCAGCCGACGGTCGGCCCGGGGTATCAGGCCGTGCTGCGCTACCGCGCGCAGGACGGTTCCGAGCAGCAGCTGATCCGGCGTTCGGCGCCGGGCACGCCGCACCCGGAGTGGCAGATCTTCCACGAGCTGCGCGCCATGAACGTCCCGCCGGACCAGGTGCTTGAGCTGCACACGGAGCTGGAGTCCTGTGAGCTGCCGGGCGCCTACTGCGCGCGGATGATCCGCGAGCAGTGGCCGCAGGCGCGCATCACGAGCATCGCGCCGTACGGCACGGACCATGCGAGCCGGCAGCAGGGTATGCGGCAACTGCTCGCGCATCAGGGCGAGTTGCATCAGGTGGCGGACGGTCCCGCGCGGCCGGCGCCGGTGCGGGCGCCGCTGCCTCCGGTGCAGGCGGCGCCGCCGGTCCCGCCGGAGGGGGTCGCGCAGGAGCTGGCGGCGGCGTTCGGGCCGGGCGTGTTCCACTTCGAGCAGGCCGCGGTGTCCCGGCAGGGGGTGCCGCCGGTCGTGGCGCACACGCTGGTCGTGGCGGGGCTGCCGGTGGACGTGGGTCCGTTCTTCTGGGCGCAGGCCCAGCCGGGCCGTCCGGTGCCGACGCTGGCGGAGCTGGCGCAGGAGCGCGGGGTGCGGCCCGCCGCGGACGCGGGTTCGTATCTGGTGATGGGCACCGACTTCGGCCGGGCGGTCTGTGTGCAGTACGGCACGGCGAACATCGTGGCCGTGCCGGTGGAGGCGGGGCCGGGTGGGGCGCCGGTGCCGCCGCAGTTCGTGAACACCGGTCTGCCGGAGTTCGCGCGCTGTCTGGCGCTGCTCGGCCGGATGTGGCGGCTGCGGTACGGCCTGAACCAGGAGCAGGCGGGTCGCTGGACCGTCGATTTCCAGGCGCAGCTCGCCTCTCTCGATCCGGCGGCGCTCGGTTCGCCGGAGAGCTGGTGGTCGGTGCTGCTGGAGCAGATGTGGGACGGCTTGTTGTAGCCGTGCGCTGGTGAGCCCGGGGGCCGGGTCCGGTCGAGTGATCGGACCCGGCCCCTTTTGCGTGTCACGGACGCTTACACCTGATTCATCCTGAGCTGCGCGAAATCATCATTTCGTGTGTGTTCGGCGGAGAGAGGTTCCAGGATGAACAGGGCATCGGTGCCATCGCACGGCTTCCTGACCGTCCGCGGGCGCGGGTACCGCCCCGAGCAGGTGGACGCGTACACGGCGGCGCTCTCGGCGGAGCGGGACGCGGCGTGGGAGCGGGCCGCGCGGCTGACCGTGCTCGCCAGGGACATGGAGGCGGAGGTGGAGCGGCTGCGCGATGCGGTCGCGCGGCTCGCTCCGCAGACGTACGAGACGCTCGGGGAGAACGCGTGCCGTATCTTCCAGCTGGCGCAGGAGGAGGCGGCGGCGCTGCGGGAGTGCGCTCGGGGTGTGCTGCGCAAGGAGGCGGCCCGGGCCGAGGAGTATGCGCTCGGGGTGCGCCGGGCGGCCCAGGACGAGGCGGACGCGGTGCGTGCGGAGGCCGAGGAGCGGGCCCGTCGGCGGCTGCTGGCGGCGCAGGCCGAGGCGGACGACGTTCGTGTCGGGGCGCGGCGTGCGGTCAAGGAGTGGCGTGGTGAGGCGCTTGCGGCGTTGCGGGAGGTGCGGCAGCGGACCGCCGCGATGCTCGCCGAGCAGGCCAAGGAGCATGCGGCGCGGTGGGCGGGGGCGGAGCAGGAGGAGCTTGAGCGGGCGTCGTCGCGGGAGAGCGGGGATGCCGAGGCGGTGGTCCGGGCCGAGGCCGCGCTGGCCGTGGCGCAGCGGGAGATCGGTCAGGCGCGGGAGGCGGCCCGGCGCTGTCAGGACGAGGCGCACGCGCGTGCCGCGGAGATCCTTGCGCAGGCGCGGGTGCGGCAGGAGCACATCGCGGGGGAGACGGAGCGGGTGCTGCGGGAGCACAGTGAGGTGTGGGACGAGATGCAGGCGCAGATGGACTGCGTGCGCGACAGTCTCACGTCTTTGACGGGGCGTGCCGTCTGGGAGTGAGCGGGCCGCATGGTGCCGGGGGCCGTCGGGTGCCGGGATCAGTCGTTCAGGACGGGGAAGCGGCGGGGCGCGAGGAGCAGCAGGGCCAGGAAGGCCAGGGCCGCCGCGCAGGCCGCTCCGAGGTACACCGCGTGCACCGCTTCGGCGACGGCGTGCCGGGTGGAGTCCGCGGCGGGGCCCAAGTCCAGGGAGCGGGTCACCGTGTCCAGGTCGCCCGCGCCGCCGAGCCGGGCGGCCAGTACGCCGTTGGCGACCGCGCCGAACACGGCGGCGCCGACGGTCTGGCCGGTCTGGCGGCAGAACAGGACGGAGGCGGTGGCGGTGCCGCGTTCCGCCCAGCCCACCGTGGACTGGACGCCGACGATCAGCGGCAGCTGGAACAGGCCGAGTGCGGCGCCGAGCAGCAGCATCAGCAGCGTCGGCTGCCAGGCGGCGCCCGGGTACGGCAGGAGGGGGAACGCGAACAGGATCAGCGCGGCCGTGCCGATGCCGAGCAGCGCGGTGTCGCGAAAGCCGATGCGCCGGTACACGTGCTGGCTCAGTGCCGCGGACACCGGCCAGGTCAGGGTCCATACGGAGAGCACGAATCCGGCGGCCACCGGGGCCAGGCCGAGCACCGACTGCGCGTACGTCGGCAGGAACACCGTGGGTGCCACCATCAGCAGGCCGAGCGCGCCCAGCGCGACGTTGACCGCGGCGATGGTACGGCGCCGCCACACCCAGCCGGGGATGATGGGCTGCGCCGCCCGGCGCTCCACCCACACCACGACCGCGATCAGGGCGAGGCCCGTGGCGAACAGGGCGAGTGACGGCGCGGACAGCCACGCCCAGGCCACCCCGCCCTGCACCAGCGCGGTCAGCAGTGCCCCGCCGCATGCGAACACCGCCAGCGCGCCCGCCCAGTCGATGCGCGGGGGCGTGCGCGGCTCGCGTGCGGGTTCGTGGAGGTGACGGACGATCAGCCACAGGGCCGCCGCGCCTATGGGCAGGTTGACCAGGAAGATCCACCGCCAGTCCGCGTAGGCGGCCAGTACCCCGCCGAGCCCCGGGCCGGCGACCGCCGAGACCGCCCATACCGTGGACAGCTTGGACTGGATCTTCGGGCGTTCCTTGAGCGGGTACAGATCGGCCGCGAGGGTCTGCACCGTGCCCTGCAGCGCCCCGCCGCCGAGGCCCTGCACGATGCGGAACGCGATCAGTGCCGCCATGTTCCAGGCGAGCGCGCACAGCAGCGAGCCGGCCAGGAAGACGGCCGCGCCCGCGACCAGGACCGGTTTGCGGCCGAAGGTGTCGGAGAGCTTGCCGTAGACGGGCAGGGTGACGGTGACGGCGAGCAGATAGCCGGAGAACAGCCAGGAGAAGACGGAGAAGCCGCCGAGGTCGCCGACGATCTGCGGGACGGCCGTGGAGACGATGGTGGAGTCGAGCGCCGCCAGTGCCATCGCGAGCATCAGCGCGGCGACCACGGCGCCCCTGTGGTCCGTCCCGGTCTGCTGAGCGGCGTCCCGTGTCACGGGTCTCGTGCTGCCCACCGCGGTCCCCCTGACTGTTTTTTCCGTGCGTCCGTCCGGCGTTGCGACAGCTTCCCACTTGACCCTGACGCGACGGCAGGGTGGAGGCTTCCTTGGCCGAAGGGTGGACCCGACCCCGAGAAGGGGTCCACCCGGCGGTGGACGGCCCCTAGGGGTATCTCCGTACTGAGGCCCGGGCAGGGTTCGTCCCGGCGGAGGACGAGAGCCGTACGCCGGCGTCCTTAACCTGGCTCTACGCCGCTGGGGGGCGGCTCATCGCACGGCGGGGGTGGGGTTTTCCCCAGGAGAAGACGGGGCTGTGCACCAGCGCGCCGACCCCTTGCCGGCCATGACACTCATCGACGTACCGCTTCGCGCCGCCCAAGCGCAAACCGACATAGGAGATTTACCGTGACATCGGCTGTGACCATTCCCAGGCACGGGGGTACTGGAGGGCGTACGGCCGTTGCCGCGCGGGCGCGGCAGGTCGTCAAGGCGTACGGCTCCGGGGAGACCCGGGTCGTCGCTCTCGACCACGTCGACGTGGACATCGCCCGCGGCCAGTTCACCGCGATCATGGGCCCCTCGGGGTCCGGCAAGTCCACCCTGATGCACTGCCTCGCCGGCCTCGACACGGTCACCAGCGGGCAGATCCACCTGGACGAGACCGAGATCACCGGCCTGAAGGACAAGAAGCTCACCCAGCTGCGCCGGGACCGGATCGGGTTCATCTTCCAGGCGTTCAACCTGCTGCCGACGCTGAACGCGATCGAGAACATCACGCTGCCCATGGACATCGCCGGGCGCAAGCCGGACAAGGCGTGGCTGGACCGGGTGGTGGAGACCGTCGGGCTCGCGGGACGGCTCAAGCACCGGCCCACCCAGCTCTCCGGAGGGCAGCAGCAGCGGGTCGCCGTGGCCCGCGCGCTGGCCGCCCGACCCGAGATCATCTTCGGTGACGAGCCGACCGGAAACCTCGACTCCCGGGCGGGCGCCGAGGTGCTGGGCTTTCTGCGCCGGTCGGTCGACGAACTGGGCCAGACCATCGTGATGGTCACCCACGACCCGGTGGCCGCCTCGTACGCGGACCGGGTCCTCTACCTCGCCGACGGCCGCATCGTCGACGAGATGTACCAGCCGACCGCCGACCAGGTCCTCGACCGCATGAAGGACTTCGACGCCCGGGGGCGCACGTCATGACCGTCCTGAGGACGTCGCTGCGCAACTTCTTCGCGCACAAGGGACGCATGGCGCTGTCGGCGGTCGCCGTCCTGCTGTCGGTCGCGTTCGTGTGCGGCACGCTGGTGTTCACCGACACCATGAACACGACGTTCGACAAGCTGTTCTCGGTGACCGCGTCCGACGTCACCGTCTCGCCCAAGGACGCCAAGAGCGATCAGAGCCCGCAGAACGGCGTGCCGCTGTCGCTGCCCGCCGCCGCCCTGGACCGGGTCAAGACCGTCGACGGCGTCAAGTCCGCCGAGGGCGCGGTCAGTTCGATGAGCGTGACCGTGGTCGACGGTGACAACGAGAACGTGGGCTCCACCACCGGCGCCCCCACCATCGCGGGCAACTGGACGAGCGGCGACCTGCGTTCCATGGAGATCACCTCCGGGCACGCCCCGCGCGGTCCGACCGAGATGATGGTCGACGCCGACACCGCCGACAAGCACCACCTGGGGCTCGGCGACGAACTGCGCACCATCACCCAGCGGGGCGACTTCACCGCCCGGATCGTCGGCATCGCCACCTTCAAGGTGACCAACCCCGGTGCCGCCGTTGTGTACTTCGACACCCCCACCGCCCAGCGCCAGCTGCTCGGCAGCACCGGCCGCTACACCCAGATCAACGTCACCGCCGCGGCCGGCGTCTCCGACGCGCGGCTCAAGCAGAACGTCGCGGGCGCGCTCGGCGGGCCGTACAGGTTCCAGACGGCCAAGGAGAACGCCGACGAGAACCGCAAGGACGTCGGCTCCTTCATGGACGTCATCAAGTACGCCATGCTCGGCTTCGCCGGGATCGCGTTCCTCGTGGGCATCTTCCTGATCATCAACACCTTCTCGATGCTGGTCGCCCAGCGCACCCGCGAGATCGGCCTGATGCGGGCCATCGGCTCCTCCCGCCGGCAGGTCAACCGGTCGGTGCTGGTCGAGGCGCTGCTGCTCGGCTTCGTCGGCTCGGTCCTCGGTGTCGGCGCCGGCGTCGGCATCGCGGTCGGCCTGATGAAGCTCATGGGCGCGGCGGGCATGGAACTGTCCACCCGTGACCTGACCGTCAAGGCCACCACCCCGGTGGTGGGCCTGGTGCTCGGCGTGATCGTCACCGTGCTGGCCGCCTATCTGCCGGCCCGGCGGGCCGGCAAGGTCTCCCCGATGGCCGCGCTGCGCGACGCCGGCACCCCGGCCGACGGCCGGGCGGGCCTGGTGCGCGGCCTGATCGGCCTGGTCCTCACCGGCGCCGGCGGTGCCGCCCTGTACGCGGCGGCCACCGCCGACAAGGCGAGCGACGGCGCGCTCGTCCTCGGCCTGGGCATCGTGCTCACCTTGATCGGCTTCGTCGTCATCGGTCCGCTGCTGGCCGGCGGCGTGGTCCGGGTGATCAGCGCGGTGCTGCTGCGGGCCTTCGGCCCGGTCGGCCGGATGGCCGAACGCAACGCCCTGCGCAACCCGCGGCGCACCGGGGCCACCGGCGCCGCCCTGATGATCGGCCTCGCGCTGGTCGCCTGCCTGTCGGTGGTCGGCTCCTCCATGGTCGCCTCCGCCACCAGCGAACTGGACAAGTCGGTCGGCGCGGACTTCATCGTCGAGGGCAACCAGCCGATCGTGCCGCAGGCGGAGAAGGCCATGGAGCAGGCCCCGGGCCTGGCCCACGTCACCCGCTACAAGGCCCTCGACGCCACCCTCACCTCGCCCGACGGCGAGGTGGACGACTCCGGCATCACCGCCGCGGATCCGACGTACGCCGACGATCTGCGCCGCCCGACCACCGAGGGCACCCTGAAGGACGCCTACGGCACCGGCGCGATGTCGGTGGGCTCCGACTACGCCAAGAAGCACGGCGTGCACGTCGGAGACACCCTCACTGTCGCCTTCAAGGGCGGCCGCACGGCCCGGCTGAAGGTGGCCGCGATCACCGACGACTCCACCGCGATCGACCAGGGCGCCCGCTACACCAGCATCGCCACCATGGAGAAGTACCTGCCCAAGGGCCAGATCCCGCCGAACGTGATCATGTTCGCGAAGGCGGAGAAGGGCCAGGAGAAGCAGGCGTACGCGGCCCTGAAGAGCGCGCTGAAGAAGTACCCGACGTACCAGGTCAGGGACCAGACCGACTACAAGCAGGAACTGAAGGACCAGGTCGGCCAGCTCCTGAACATGGTCTACGGCCTGCTCGCCCTGGCGATCATCGTCGCGGTGCTGGGCGTGGTGAACACCCTGGCGCTGTCGGTGGTCGAGCGGACCCGGGAGATCGGTCTGATGCGGGCCATCGGCCTCTCCCGCCGCCAGCTGCGCCGCATGATCCGCATGGAGTCCGTGGTCATCGCCCTCTTCGGCGCCCTTCTCGGTCTCGGCCTCGGCATGGGCTGGGGCACCACCGCGCAGAAGCTGCTCGCCCTGGAGGGCCTGGGTGTCCTGGACATCCCCTGGCCGACGATCATCGGCGTCTTCGTCGGCTCCGCCTTCGTGGGCCTGTTCGCCGCGCTGATCCCCGCGTTCCGCGCGGGCCGGATGAACGTACTGAACGCGATCGCCACGGAGTGACGACGTCAGGACCACCGCAGACGGGGGTTGCGGGGGAAGGGCCCGGTGCCGGGGAGTACGAGAACTCCCCGGCACCGGGCCCCTCGTCATGCGGCGCCACGACCGAGGTGGAGGACCGTGACGGTGACGTTGCTCTCGGTGATCCCCTGCATGCGGCGGTAACGCCCCACGCGCATGCGGCGGCGCAGCTCGCGCGATCCGTATTCGGTGGTCACCGGCGGTGCAGCCCGAGGCGGGCGCGTGCCTCGTCCTGCGGGGCGGCGGCGACCCGGCCGCCGGCCTGGCGGGCCCGGTACCGGGCCGGCGTCGGCTGATCTTCCAGGTCCGCAAGCCGGGCCTCCAGCTCGGCCGGCTCGCTGGGGTTGATGAACACGGCGGCGGCCTGGCCGTGATCCGTGATGGTGATGCGCTCGCGTGCGTTCGCCGTCCTGCGGACCAGGGAGCCGAACCGGGCACGGGCCACAGTGATGGGGAAGGTCGCACTCATGTGCACAACCGTACGGTTCACGCAGCGTCACGTCGTTCGCTCTCGCGGGTGAACGTCACTCGGGCGTCGTAGGCTGGACACCCCCGGCCCGCGCAGCGTGTCGGGTGATTCGCGTTGCCCCTTCCAGGACGGACACCCCCTCCATGAGCCTGCACGGTCTGCTCGACGCCGTCGTCAAGGACGCCGCTCTCGCGGAAGCGATCAAGGCGGCGGCCGACGGCAACCGCACCCACGTCGACCTGGTCGGCCCCCCGGCGGCCCGCCCCTTCACGATCGCCGCCCTGGCCCGCGAGACCGGCCGCCCCGTGCTCGCCGTGACGGCCACCGGCCGCGAGGCCGAGGACCTGGCCGCCGCGCTCCGCTCGCTGCTGCCGGCGCAGGGCGTCGTGGAGTACCCCTCCTGGGAGACCCTTCCGCACGAGCGGCTCAGCCCGCGCAGCGACACCGTCGGCCGCCGCCTCGCCGTGCTGCGCCGCCTCGCCCATCCCAGCCTTGACGACCCGGAGACCGGCCCGGTCTCCGTTGTCGTCGCGCCCGTGCGTTCCGTGCTCCAACCGCAGGTCAAGGGCCTCGGTGACCTCGAACCTGTGTCCTTGAGGAGCGGCCAGAACGCCGACCTGAACGAGATCGTGGACGCCCTCGGCGCCGCCGCCTACGCGCGCGTGGAACTGGTCGAGAAGCGCGGCGAGTTCGCGGTGCGCGGCGGCATCCTCGATGTGTTCCCGCCCACCGAGGAGCACCCCCTGCGCGTCGAGTTCTGGGGCGACGACGTCGAGGAGATCCGCTACTTCAAGGTGGCCGACCAGCGCTCCCTCGAAGTCGCCGAGCACGGCCTGTGGGCGCCTCCCTGCCGCGAACTGCTGCTCACGGACGACGTACGCACGCGTGCGCGTACCCTCGCCGAGGAACACCCCGAACTGGGCGAACTGCTCGGGAAGATCGCCGAGGGCATCGCGGTCGAGGGCATGGAGTCCCTGGCCCCCGTCCTGGTCGACGACATGGAACTGCTGCTCGACGTCCTGCCCGCCGGCGCCATGGCCCTCGTCTGCGACCCGGAGCGGGTCCGCACGCGTGCCGCCGACCTCGTGGCCACCTCGCAGGAGTTCCTGCAGGCGTCCTGGGCGGCCACCGCCGGCGGCGGAGAGGCCCCCATCGACGTCGGCGCGGCCTCCCTGTGGTCCCTCGCGGACATCCGGGACCGGGCCCGCGAGCTGGGCATGATGTGGTGGTCGGTGTCCCCGTTCGCCGCCGACGAGTCGCTGACGTCGGGCGCCGACGCCACGGGCGACGCCGACACCCTCCAGCTGGGCATGCACGCCCCGGACACCTACCGCGGCGACACCGCCAAGGCGCTCGCCGACACCAAGGGCTGGCTCGCGGACGGCTGGCGCACCGTCTTCGTCACCGAGGGCCACGGACCGGCCGCCCGCACGGTCGAAGTGCTCGGCAGCGAGGGCGTCGCGGCCCGCCTGGACGTCGACCTCGGGCAGATCGCGCCGTCCGTCGTGCACGTGGCCTGCGGCTCGATCGACTACGGCTTCGTGGACCCGGTACTGCGGCTCGCCGTGCTCACCGAGACCGACCTGTCCGGGCAGAAGGCGGCCGGCAAGGACGGCGCCCGCATGCCCGCCCGCCGCCGCAAGACCATCGACCCGCTGACCCTGGAGACGGGCGACTACATCGTCCACGAGCAGCACGGCGTCGGCCGCTACATCGAGATGGTCCAGCGCACCGTGCAGGGCGCCACCCGCGAGTACCTGGTGGTCGAGTACGCCCCCGCCAAGCGCGGCCAGCCCGGCGACCGCCTCTACATCCCCACCGACCAGCTGGAGCAGATCACCAAGTACGTCGGCGGCGAGGCACCCACCCTGCACCGCCTGGGCGGCGCCGACTGGACGAAGACCAAGGCACGCGCGAAGAAGGCCGTCAAGGAGATCGCCGCCGACCTGATCAAGCTGTACAGCGCGCGCATGGCCGCACCCGGGCACGCCTTCGGCGGCGACACCCCCTGGCAGCGCGAACTGGAGGACGCCTTCCCCTACGCCGAGACCCCCGACCAGCTGACCACGATCTCCGAAGTCAAGGAGGACATGGAGAAGTCGGTTCCCATGGACCGCCTGATCTGCGGCGACGTCGGCTACGGCAAGACGGAGATCGCGGTGCGGGCCGCCTTCAAGGCGGTGCAGGACGGCAAGCAGGTCGCGGTGCTCGTACCGACCACACTGCTGGTGCAGCAGCACTTCGGGACGTTCGGCGAACGCTACGCCCAGTTCCCGGTGAACGTGCGCGCCCTGTCCCGCTTCCAGACCGACACCGAGGCCAAGGCCGTCCTGGAAGGATTGCGGGACGGCTCCGTGGACGTCGTCATCGGCACCCACCGCCTCTTCTCCGCCGAGACCAAGTTCAAGGACCTCGGCCTGGTCATCGTCGACGAGGAGCAGCGCTTCGGCGTCGAGCACAAGGAGCAGCTGAAGAAGCTGCGCGCCAACGTCGACGTCCTGACGATGTCCGCCACCCCGATCCCGCGGACCCTGGAGATGGCGGTCACAGGCATCCGCGAGATGTCCACGATCACCACCCCGCCGGAGGAGCGGCACCCGGTGCTGACCTTCGTCGGGCCCTACGAACAGAAGCAGATCGGCGCCGCGATCCGCCGTGAACTGCTGCGCGAGGGCCAGGTCTTCTACATCCACAACCGGGTCGAGTCGATCGACCGGGCCGCCGCCCGGCTGCGGGAGATCGTCCCCGAGGCGCGCATCGCCACTGCGCACGGCCAGATGTCGGAGTCGACGCTGGAACAGGTCGTCGTCGACTTCTGGGAGAAGAAGTTCGACGTGCTGGTGTCCACGACGATCGTCGAGTCCGGCATCGACATCTCCAACGCCAACACCCTGATCGTGGAGCGCGGCGACACCTTCGGCCTGTCCCAGCTGCACCAGCTGCGCGGACGCGTGGGCCGGGGCAGGGAGCGGGGGTACGCGTACTTCCTCTACCCGCCGGAGAAGCCGCTGACGGAGACCGCGCACGAACGGCTCGCGACCATCGCCCAGCACACCGAGATGGGCGCCGGCATGTATGTCGCGATGAAGGACCTGGAGATCCGCGGCGCCGGGAACCTGCTCGGCGGCGAGCAGTCCGGGCATATCGCGGGCGTCGGCTTCGACCTGTATGTGCGCATGGTGGGCGAGGCCGTCGCCGACTACCGGCGGCAGCTGGAGACCGGCGCGATCGAGGAGGAGCCGCCGCTGGAGGTCAAGATCGAGCTGCCCGTCGACGCGCACGTCCCGCACGACTACGCGCCCGGCGAGCGGCTGCGCCTCCAGGCGTACCGGTCCATCGCCTCCGCCAACTCGGAGGCGGACATCACCTCGGTCCGCGAGGAACTGGTCGACCGCTACGGCAAGTTGCCCGAACCGGTGGAGAACCTGCTGCTGGTGGCCGGGCTCAGGATGCTGGCGCGGGCGTGCGGGGTCGGCGAGATCGTCCTTCAGGGCAACAACATCCGTTTCGCGCCGGTGGAGTTGCGCGAGTCGCAGGAGCTGCGGGTCAAACGGCTGTACCCGGGGGCGGTCATCAAGCCGGCCGCCCACCAGGTCCTGGTCCCCCGCCCGAAGACGGCGAAGGTGGGCGGCAAACCGCTGGTCGGCCGCGAACTGCTGTCCTGGGTCGGCGAGTTCCTGGCCACCATCCTGGGCTCCTGACCCCACCCCACGGGAACGCCTCCCGGCGGCCGGGACGGCTCCCGGGCGGCGAAGCCAACGGGCCCAGGCGGTGAGGCCAACGGGGCCGGGCGGTGAGGCCGGCGGGGCCGGGTGCGAGTCGGTTCCAGGTCGGGTGGCGTCGGTGGGGGCTGGGTGTGGGGCGGTTCCGGGCGTGCCGGTCGGCGGCGTTGGCGGTCGGTGGGGTGTGAGGTCGTGGCGTCGGTGGTGGGTCGGGGCGCTGGGCGGTGAGGCCGGCGGTCGGCGGGGGTGGGCCGGTCTCCGGGGCAAGTGGCGTCGGCGGTGTGCCGGTTCCGGGTTGGGTGCCGGTCGTTGGCGTCGGTGGTGGGTTGCGTGCGGGGGCGGCTGCGGGGGTGGTGGTGGACGGCGGTGGGTGTGAGTCGACCCACAAGTCGGCGGCGTGCCACCGGCGATACGCCCTCTTCGCCCCCAACGCCCCTTTGAGCCCGCTGCGCTGCTCATCCGTCGGCCGCTACCGTGTCACCAGCAACGATCTGCTCCACGCCGGGGCGGAGCAGAGGAACCCAAGGGGGACGCGCCGTGGGGCGTCTGAGGGGCGGGGCCGTCACCGCCGCCGTCGTGATGCTTGCCGTGGCCGGCTGCACGGAGCTGCAGTCGGACGGATCCTCCGGGGCCGAGGGCACGGGCGGCGGGGGCGCGGCCCTGGCCGCCGCGGAGTCACTGACCGTCAAGGGGCGCGCGCCGAAGACCGGTTACGACCGCGACCGGTTCGGCACGGCCTGGGCCGACACCGACTCCAACTCCTGCAACACCCGCGACGACATCCTCAAACGCGACCTGAAGGACGTGAAGTTCACCGACGGCGACTGCAAGGTCTCCTACGGCCTGCTGGAACCCGATCCGTACTCCGGCAAGGACATCACCTACCGGCGCGGACGCAGCCAGGTGGACATCGACCACATCGTCGCCCTCTCGGACGCCTGGCAGAAGGGCGCCAAGTACTGGGACGCCGGCAAGCGCATAGCCCTGGCCAACGACCCGCTCAACCTGATCGCCGTCGACGCGAGCACCAACCGCGGCAAGGGCGACGGCGACACGGCGACCTGGCTGCCGCCCAACAAGTCCTACCGGTGCGCGTACGTCGCCGCCCAGGTCGCCGTGAAGCAGAAGTACGAGCTGTGGGTCACCGCCTCGGAACAGGCCGCCATGAAGAAGGTGCTGGCCGCCTGCCCGAACCAGAAACTGCCCTCAGGCGGCAACCCGACCAAAGCGCCGGAGCGCTTCCACGCCCGCTGAGCCTCAGCCGCCGAGCGCGTCCAGGTCGAGGACCTGGGGCACGCCACCGAGGGCGAGTCGTATCTGCTGAAGGCCGACGGCGGCTCCGCGAAGGACTGGGCGGGCGCGGGTGCCGCGGGTCGACAACGGTTCGGTAGCTCACTGTCCACAACGTTGGACCGCTCGTCCCTGGTGGGCCATATGCTCGAAGCGACATCGCCCGACCGGCGTCGCCCGCGCTGCGGACCGTGCCGGCGGGCGCGTACGCCCACTTCAGGCATCACAGGAGCAGCCATGCAAGGCCACGGCTACGCACAGCCGGTGAAGCAGCCGCCGCACCCCGCGTGGCTGGTCTTCCTGCGCGTGCTGTTCGTGGGGCTCGCCTTCGTCAGCATGGGCTTTCTGAGCTGGGCGATGATGCTGCGCCTGGCCGTCGTGACCCGCAGGGCGCTGGACCGGGGCCTGCTCGTGGCGACCTTGGCGGCCGACGTGCTCAGCGTGGTGCTGCTGGGCAGCGAGCCGGGTGACGAGATCCACACCCCCGGCGGCTATCTGGGCCTCGCCGTGCTGCTGTTCACGCTCGTGGCCTCGACCGCGTACTACCTGGTCGCGGACATACGTCACTTCCAGCGACTCCAGGAGGCCCACGGCGGGCCGCGGACACCGGCGTACGGCTACGGGCAGCCGTGGTCCACCGGGACGACCGTACCGATCGTGCCGCGGCCCGCGATGCCGCAGCCCCGGATGCCGCACACGCCCGTACCGCATACCCCCTCACCGCACACGCCCGTACCGCACGCGCGCGGGCCGCACACCCCCGTACCGCCCGCGCCCGCCGTCGGCCCGCCGGGGCCGCGGCCGCCGATACCCGCGCCGCCCGCGCGTCCTGCGCCCGCGCGCATCGACCAGGTGCGCGCCGAACTCGACGAGCTGAGCGACTATCTGCGCAGGCACGACGGCCAGCCCACGGACGGCAACGGCGGCGACGGCGGCGACCGCGAAGGCGGAAGGTGAGCGTGGCGACGGGACGCGTCGTCGCCGGGCGCTACGAACTGTCCACGCTGATCGGGCAGGGCGGCATGGGCCAGGTCTGGACGGCGTACGACCAGCGGCTCGACCGGCGCGTGGCGGTGAAGCTGCTGCGCCCCGACAAGGTGGCAGGACAGGAGGCCGACGAACTGCGCCGACGGTTCGTGCGCGAGTGCCGGGTGACCGCGCAGGTCGACCACCCCGGCCTGGTGACCGTGCACGACGCGGGCAGCGAGGGCGAGGAGCTGTTCCTCGTCATGCAGTACGTCGACGGCGCCGACCTGTCCGACCACCTCGCCGAGCACGATCCGTACCCGTGGCAGTGGGCGGTCGCCGTCGCCGCGCAGCTGTGCGCGGTGCTGAGCGCCGTGCACGCGGTGCCGATCGTGCACCGGGACCTGAAGCCGCGCAACGTGATGGTGAAGCAGGACGGCACGGTCACCGTCCTCGACCTCGGCGTCGCCTCCGTGATGGACACGGACACCACGCGCCTGACCCACACGGGCTCGCCGATCGGTTCGCCCGCGTACATGGCGCCCGAGCAGGCGATGGGCGGTGCCGTCGGCCCGTACACCGACCTGTACGCGCTCGGCGTCCTGCTGCACGAACTGCTCAGCGGTGACGTGCCGTTCGCGGGTTCCACGGCGCTCGGCGTGCTGCACCGGCACCTGTACGAGCCGCCGCTGCCCGTGCGCCGGCTCCGCCCCGAGGTGCCGGAGCCCCTGGAGGCGCTGGTGCTGCGCCTGCTCGCCAAGGACCCGCAGCACCGCCCCGGGTCCGCGCAGGAGGTGTACGAACACCTGGCGCCGCTGCTGCCCGGGCGGGGCACGCCGACCGGGCAACCGCTGGATCCCACGCGCCCCTTCCTGCGCCCGCACGCCCCCTGGCCGGACCTCGCGCGCACGCCCGTGCCCTCGCCCGCCCCGGTGCCGGCCGCCCCCGGCAGGACCGATGTCGCCGCCGCCGTGGACGAGGTCAAACGGCTGCTCGGCGAGGGCCGCATCACCCAGGCCGTCGACATCCTCGGCGCGATCCTGCCGGCCGCCGCCGAGCAGCACGGCGAGCACTCCCCGGTCGTGCGGACGCTGCGCAAGCAGTACGCGGCCACGCTGATGGACGACGGCCAGTACCGGCGCGCGCTGCCCGAACTGCGCCGCCTGGCCGACGAGCGCGCCGCCGAGGCCGGCCCGTCCGATCCGCAGTCCCTGCGCTTTCGCTACGAGGCCGCCCAGTGCCTCGAACAACTCGGCGATGCGGCGGCGGCGCTCGCCGAGTACCGCGCGCTGCTGCCGTACTACGAGAACCAGTACGTCTCCGGTGACCCGCGGCTCGGCCATGACGTGCGCCGCCGCATCGGCCATCTGCTGCTCGCGCTCGGCGACCGGCCCGCCGCCCACGACACGCTCGCGCGGCTGCTGATCGACGTGGAGCGGGTGCACGGCCCAGGCCATTCGCTGGCCGCCGAGGTCAGACGGAGCCTGCAGTGGCTGGGACAGGTGCGCGGCTAGGCTTTGCCGACTCCTGTGGGAATCTTGTGATCTTCCGGGGGCGGGGTTTTCCGAAGCCAGGGACGCGGCCGGATAGGTTGCGGTTCGTTTTTGCCAGACAGTACGTGCCAGACAGCGCGTGCAGACAGCGTGCGCGTGGCGGGTGCGCGGCGTGTGCCGGACAGCGTGTGCCGGCCCGCGTGCCGCCGTGGGCACCGAGCGATCAGGGGTGGGGTCTTCATGTCCAGCCATCGGCAGTCGAAGAAGCGCCGATACATCACGTGGGCGGCGGTGGGCGCCGTCGTCGCGGCGGGCGCGGGCATCGCCGCGCAGACGTCCATGGCCGCCACCACCTGGCCCGCGCAGAAGACGTACACCGGCCGCGCCTTCGACACCTGCGCCGCGCCCTCGCTGGCCGCGATGAAGGCATGGCACACCGGCTTCTACGGGGCCGCCGCCGTCTACGTGGGCGGCAAGAACCGCGGCTGCAACCAGCCCAACCTGACCGCTTCCTGGGTCAAGTCCGTCAACGCCGTCGGCTGGAAGCTCATCCCGATCTACGTCGGCGCCCAGCCGCCCTGCCAGACCGGTTCAAGCCCGGAGAAGATCACGGCCAGCACCGCCGCCTCCCTCGGCGCGCACGACGCCGCCGACGCCGTGGCCAAGGCCGCCGCGCTCGGCATGAAGGCAGGCAGCCCGATCTACCTGGACATGGAGGCGTACGACGTCACGAACAAGGCGTGCAACAACGCCGTCCTGACGTATGTGCGCTCCTTCACGAAAACGCTGCGCGGCAAGACGTACCGCGGCGGCATGTACGGCTTCACCAGTTCCAGCGCCAAGGCGATCGCCACCGCGACCGACAAGACGGACCTGCCCGGCAACCTCTGGTACGCGCTGTGGGACAAGAAGAACA
Organism: Streptomyces diversicolor; assembly: GCF_057537855.1. NCBI lineage: Bacteria > Bacillati > Actinomycetota > Actinomycetes > Kitasatosporales > Streptomycetaceae > Streptomyces > Streptomyces diversicolor. Next base: position 78,157 of record NZ_BAAJXA010000016.1, on the reverse strand, counting down.
CCACGACCGCGGACTGGCCGTGGGGCGCGACGCAGTTCACCGACCACAGCCGCGGCCACCAGTACATGGTCAACAGCAAGGAGACGCGGAACGGTTACACGATCACCGTGGACCGGGACGCCTGGGACGCACCGGTGGCCATCGTCGGCTGACATCGCCGCCGCGGGGACGGGCCGGTGCCCGAAGAGCAGGTGAATCGTTGGTCCGATGGGTTGGCCAGAGGCCGCCCACTGCCTACCATCGATCACCGCAAGACCTTGTGCACCGTCGCACAATCTCCTCGGGAGGTTTCCTTGCACCGCCGCCGTCGCACCGCGCTCGTCCTGTCCGCCGCGATCGCCGCCGCGGCACCCCTGCTCACCGCCTGCGGAAGCGAGGCGCATCCGGGCGCGGCGGCCGTCGTCGGCGGTCAGCGGATCACGGTCGCCCAGCTGGAGGACCGGGTGAAGGAGGTGCGCCGGGCGCAGCGGGCGGCGGTGCCGGACGAGAGCCAGTACCAGCAGGTCCTCGCCTCCACCAGCAGCCTCACCCGCGACACCCTGCACAACATGGTCCTCGACCGGGTGCTGCACCGGGCCGCGCGGGACGCGGGCGTCACCGTGAGCCCCAAGGAGCTCCAGCAGATGCGCACCGGCCTGGAGCAGCAGGCGGGCGGCGCGAAGGTGCTGGAGACGACGTGGCTCCAGCGGTACGGGGTCGCGCCGAACCGGCTCGACGACAACCTCCGGGTCCAGCTGGAGGCCCAGAAGCTCGCGCAGAAGCTCGGCACCGACACCTCGGCGCCCGCCTTCTGGAAGGCCATGTCCGCCGCCTCCGCGGACCTCCAGGTCGACCTCAACCCGCGCTACGGCACCTGGGATGTGGAGAAGAGCAGCCGCGTCGACGCGAAGACCCCCTGGGTACGGGAGATCACGACGAGCGGCACCCCACAGCAGACGACCTGACACCACAGCTACGGGCCGGCCGCTGGTGGTGGTCCGGGCGATGGTCTGATGCCGCAGGTGCGGGCCGGCCGTCGGTGGTGGGCCGGGCGTGGTCTGATCGCAGGTCTGGGTCAGCCCGTCGGTGGTGGCTTGGGCGTGGCCCGGCACCGCAGGCATGAGCCGACCGTCGGTGGTGGCCCGGCGTGGCCTGATCGCAGGTGCGGGCCGGCCGCCCGTGGTAGTCCGGGTGTGGCCTGATACCGCAGGTCAGGGGCCGGGGCCGCGGCGCGGGCGGGCCGGGGCATCGGTGCCGGGCCGGGCCGCGATCCGCCCATGGTGGTCATACGATCGCATCGGCTGACCCTGCCTGTGGACAACTCGCGGGGCGGTCGGCGGGTGTGCGTTACGTTCGATGCGTGAACACCACCAGCCTCGAAGCCGCCGCACCGGAACCGGGACCTGACGCCGCCCCGGGCCGCGTCGTCCTGCTCACCACCAGCCACCGCGTCGCGCCCGGCCTGCTGTCCTGGCCAGCCTGGCAGGCCCTGCGCGCCGCCGACCAGGTGCTGTGCGCGGACGGCGCGCACCCGCAGCTGCCCTATCTGCGGGAGGCCGGAATATCCGTCCAGGAGGCGTCCCCGAGCGCCCCGGAGCTGGTCGACGCCTGCGCCGGCGGGCACACGGTGGTGGTCGTGGCGACCGGCGAGGGCGAACCGGCCCTCACCGACGGACTGGCCCGCCTCGCCGGCTCCGGCCGCGTCCGGATGCCCGCGCTGGAACTGCTCCCCGCCTCCTACGACCTGCCGGGCGCCCGGCTCCTCGACCTCGTCCAGGTCATGGACCGCATCCGCGCCGAGTGCCCCTGGTCGTCCCGCCAGACCCACCAGGGCCTGGCGAAGTACGGCATCGAGGAGGCGTACGAACTGGTCGAGGCGATCGAGGCCGGCGACCGCGACGAACTCCGGGAGGAGTTGGGCGATGTCCTGCTCCAGGTCGTCTTCCACTCCCGCATCGCCGAGGAGGACACGGACGCCCCGTTCTCCATCGACGACGTGGCAGGCGGCATCGTCGCCAAGCTGATCCACCGGCACCCCCATGTCTTCGGCGACGAGACGGCCGAGACCCCGGAGGACGTCAAGGAACACTGGCTGCGCACGAAGGCGGAGGAGAAGCGGCGCGCCTCCGTGACGGACGGCGTCCCGCTCGGCCAGCCCGGGCTCGCCCTCGCCGCCAAGCTCGCCTCCCGCGTGCGCACGGCCGGGCTGGAGGTGCCGCTGCCGCGGGGCGAGGGCATCGGATACGAACTGCTGGCGCTGGCGGCGCGGGCCGAGGCGGAGGGCGTCGACCCCGAGGCGGCGCTGCGGGCGGCGGCCCGGACCTACCGGGACGCGGTGCGCACGGCGGAGGGGGTGGACGTCTAGGTATCGCAGGCATCGCTCGGGGCAGCGGGGACCGCCCGGGACCGGTTCGGGGACCGCCCGGCGGATCGAACGCCAAGCGGGCCCGGTGCAGTACGGTGCGGTTCGACAGCGCCCCGAAGGGGCACGGGGCGGAGCGACCAGCCACCACGGTGCCGCGGACGACCGACGGCACATCGCGGCGCATCCGGCGGAGCGCTTAGTACCGTGGGTCACACGGGTGGCCGCTATGCGTGGGGGCGTTGCATGGAGCGGGAGTTGGAATGGCTCGTGGGCAAGCTCCAGGAGATGCCCGACGCACAGCGGGAGTTACGGTTCCCCGGGTACGCGAGTCCGGAGTCGATGCGCAGCTATCTGCTCGCGCTGCGGGAGCAGAGCCCGGAGGCGTACCGGCAGTTCGTCGACCGGATGAGGACCACCGGCCGCCCCACGGACGCCCCCGAACGGTGGTTCCCGCCCTACCCCGACTCCCCGCACACAGGCCCCCCGCACACAGACCCCCGGCACACAGATCCCCTGCACACTGACTTCCCGTACCCCGGCTCCCCGGACGCCGATTCCCCGGACCTCGATTCCCCGGACCTCGATTCCCCGGACCCCGACTCCCCGTACGCCGACTCCCCATACCCCGACTCCCCGTACGCCGACTTCGACAGCCCCGGCTCCGGCAGCCCCGGCTCCGGCAGCCCTCGCTCCGACGGGCCGGCCGGCGTCTCCGCCCAAGGCACCGATCCCTACGGCTCCGACTCCGACGCCCGACACAACTCCCTTGTCAGCGAGGCCCTTTCTCGTTCCCTTCCCAGCGCCCCTGAGTCCGTCGACGCCCGCGCCACCGGCCTCCGCGCCACAGACCCCCTCGCTGTCGACGCCCGCGCCGCCGGCCCCCTCGCTGACGCCGGCGCCGCCGATGCCCGCGCCGCCGGCACCCGCTCCGGGCGTGCCGATCGGGCCCCCGCCCCCTCCGACGCCCTTCGCCACGACCAGCCCCGCCCGGCGGCCCCGGCGGCCCCCGCGCCCGCCGGTGTCGAGACCCCCGCTCCCGCCCCGCTCGCCGACCACGTCGACTTCCGTGACGCCACCTTCCACGCGGAGGTGATCGGCGTGCAGCACCACCACTATCCGGCCGTGCCGATGCCCACGCCGGTGCAGTGGAGCCCCGTGGACGAGGTGGACCCCGTGGAGTTCGGGGTGCAGCCGACCCGACTCGTCCCCGGGCTGCCGGAAGTGCCGCCGTACGTCCCCCGGGACTGCGACGGACAGCTTCGGGACCTGCTGCTGGAGGGCGGCGGGCTGGTCGTGGTCCTGGGCGAGCGGTCCGTCGGCAAGTCGTACACCGCGTGGAACGCCGTGCGGTCGCTGGCGGAACAGGGGTATCTGCTCTACGCCCCCGATCCGCACGAGGACCTGCGCGCGCTGCCCACCGGGCCGAAGGGCGACGCGGGCAAGCGGGTCCTGTGGCTCGACGAACTCAGCGACCACCTCGGCGGCCGAAGCGGACTGGACCGGCGGCTGCTGGGACGCTTCGCCCACCGGGGCGTGGTGGTGCTGGGCACGATGGAACCGGAGGAGTACTACCGGCGCCGGTCCGGGACCGGGCCCGGTGAGGGCGTGCTGACGCGGGCGCGCACGGTCGCGCTGGCCCGTGAGTGGAGCGAGTCGGAGCTGGCGCGCCTGGCCGGGCACACCGACGACCCGCGTGCCTACCCGGCCTATATGTGGAGTGGGCGGGAGGGCGCCGCCTCCTACTTCGCGATCGGGCATCTGCTGTTCGACGAGTGGCAGCGGGCCGGCACACAGGCCGAGCATCCGCGCGGGCGGCTGCTGGTGCGGGTGGCCGTCGACCTGGCGCGGTGCGGTGTCACGGAGGCCGTGTCGGTGGAGCTGCTGCTGCGGGCGGCGGGCTGCTATCCGGCCGACGGGGCGGAACGGGAACCCTTGGAGGCCGCGCTGGCCTGGGCCACGGCGCCGATGTTCGGGATATCGGGGCTGCTCGTGGAGGGGGAGAGCGGCGGCACCTGGCGGGCGTACGGGGCGCTCGTCGCGGAGGCGCTGCGGACGGGGGACCTGCCGCCGGTTCCGGACGGGGTGTGGTGGACCCTGCTGGGCGACCGGGAGGTCGACCGGGCGGCCGTCCTGGACGCGGCGAAGGCAGCGCTGCGCGCGCGGGTCGAGGGCGGCGACGTTCCGGTGATGATGCGGTTCGCGTCGCTGACCGAGGGCGAGGAGCAGGAGGGCTGGTACCGGAGGGCCGCGGACCTCGGTGACGATCGCGCGGCCCTGCTGCTGGCGACGCTGCTGCTGCGCCGCGGCGAGGACGGCCGGGCGATCCCGTATCTGGAGATGGCGGCGCGGCGGGGCGCGGTGGAGGCGGCCCGGCAGCTCGCCGTGATCTACGAGGTCCGCGCCCGGTACTGGCGGGACCGGAGCCTGGTCCGCCCCGCCCCGCCCGATACGGTCGGGGAGTGACCGACCAGCCCCACCCTCCGAAGCCCGCCCCCGCCGCGCCCGACCTCTTCACCTGGGAGTTCGCCGCGGACCCCTACCCGGCCTACGCCTGGCTGCGCGAGCACGCCCCGGTGCGCCGGACGGAGCTGCCGAGCGGGGTCGAGGCATGGCTGGTCACCCGTTACGCCGACGCCAAGCAGGCCCTGGCCGACCCGCGGCTGTCGAAGAACCCGGCGCACCACGACGAGCCCGAGCACGCCCGCGGCAGGACCGGCATCCCGGGGGAGCGCAAGGCCGAGCTGATGACGCATCTGCTGAACATCGACCCGCCGGACCACACCCGGCTGCGCCGGCTGGTCAGCAAGGCGTTCACGCCACGGCGGGTCGCCGAGTTCGCCCCGCGCGTGCAGCGGCTCACCGACCGGCTCATCGACCGGTTCGCGGACCGGGGCCATGCCGACCTCATCCACGAGTTCGCCTTCCCGCTGCCCATCTACGCCATCTGCGACCTGCTCGGCGTCCCGCGCGAGGACCAGGACGACTTCCGGGACTGGGCGGGGATGATGATCCGGCACGGTGGCGGGCCGCGGGGCGGCGTGGCCCGGTCGGTGAAGAAGATGCGCGGCTATCTGGCCGAGCTGATCCACCGTAAGCGGGCGGCGCTGCCCGGTGAGCCCGCCCCCGGCGAGGACCTCATCTCCGGGCTCATCCGCGCCTCCGACCAGGGCGAGCACCTGACCGAGAACGAGGCCGCCGCGATGGCCTTCATCCTGCTGTTCGCCGGGTTCGAGACGACCGTCAACCTCATCGGCAACGGCACGTACGCGCTGCTCACCCATCCCGAGCAGCGCCGCCGCCTGCAACGCTCCCTCGCGGCCGGGGAGCGGGACCTGCTGGCGACCGGAGTGGAGGAGCTGCTGCGCTACGACGGCCCGGTCGAGCTGGCCACCTGGCGGTTCGCCACCGAGCCGGTCAGCATCGGCGGGCAGCGGATCGCGGCCGGCGACCCCGTTCTCGTCGTCCTCGCGGCGGCGGACCGGGATCCGGAGCGGTTCGCCGACCCGGACGTGCTCGATCTCGGCCGGCGTGACAATCAGCACCTCGGCTACGGCCACGGCATCCACTACTGCCTGGGTGCGCCGCTCGCCCGGCTGGAGGGCAGGGCCGCACTCGCCACCCTCCTCACCCGCCTGCCCGACCTGCGACTTGCGGTGGAACCGGCCGATCTGCGCTGGCGCGGCGGGCTCATCATGCGTGGACTGCGCACTTTGCCCGTTGAGTTCACGCCCGTCCGGGAAGCGAACGGAATGGGTGATTCCGGAGCCCCTTGCCCCGACGGAAGGTGACAGGCCCTCAAGTCTGTGATCTTCACGTGATCTGCGCGGCATGAACTTGTGACAGGCGATCGGGTGCCGATACGTTCACCCCTCGGTGCGGTACTCCGGTGTGGCCTGCCGCGCCGGTCAGTGCTGTCGCGCGAAAGGCTTCCGCATGCTCTCCGGGAACGGTCGTCACCGTCGGCCCCGTCAGGCTCCGGCCTTCGTCGTCGCGGCCGGAGTGACCGGCTCCGCGATCGCCATCCCGCTGCTCGGCGCCACCGGCGCGAGCGCCGCCGACGGCACCACATGGGACCGGGTCGCCGAGTGCGAGAGCGGCGGCTCGTGGAGCGCCAGCACCGGCAACGGGTACTTCGGCGGGCTGCAGATCTCACAGCAGGACTGGGACAGCCACGGCGGTCTTGAGTATGCGACGACCCCGGACCAGGCCAGCCGTTCGCAGCAGATAGCCGTCGCCGAGAAGATCCTCGCCGACCGGGGCACCACCCCGTGGGCGACCTGCGCCCTGCTCTCCGGGCTCACCTCGACATCGGGCTCCGTCGGCGTCGACACCGGCGTGACCGGCGGCGGTTCGACCGGCTCGAAGGGCTCCACGAAGTCCTCCGGGCCGTCAGATACGCAGAAATCGCTGGATTCCACCGATTCGCCGGAAGGATCCGGCTCCTCCGGATCGTCCGGCTCCTCCGACCCGTCCTCGTCCTCCGACACGGCGGTTTCCGGTGCGGAGACCTCGCCGTCCGCCTCGCCCTCGCCCAGCGAGAGCGCCGGCCGCGAGGGGGAGGGCGGCCGTACGTCCTCCGCCGAGCCCGGCCGGTCGGACCCGTCCGAGCCCGGCGCCTCGCCTGAGGACGGCTCACCCACGGAGGAGCCCGAGTCCGCGGCCTCGGGCAATTCCTGGCGCAGCGGAGGCTCCTGGAGCCTCGTCGACACCGGATCGCTCGGCGGCGGTCGCCACCGGGGCGACAGCGCGGACGAAAACGGGGCAACCGGTACGGCTGACCCGGAGTCAGGCCCGTCCGGGCGGCACGCCTACACCGTGCGCGCCGGCGACACCCTCGCCTCCATCGCCGACTCCCTTGACGTGGACGGCGGCTGGCGGGCGCTCTACGCCGCCAACGAGAAGGCCATCGGCGCCGACCCGAACCACATCGCCGCCGGTCAGACCCTGGACGTCGGGGTCGAAACGGGCGAAAAGTAGCGGGAGCTGACGTCCCGTTTCGTGGGTGATATCCGGTTTGCTGAAAGTGTGGGATGAGTCTCAGAAGCCCTGATCGTCTTTGAAATTCCGGCGATCGCGTGCCTACGGTCATGACCGCTCGCCACCGCGAGCCCCGGCTGCCGCAACGCCGAGTCCTGCCAGCGGCCGTACGGGAACAGTCGTCGCGTCAAGCGCCGTAGGCAGGAGCGGGGGACCCAAGGTAAGTGCCGCGCCGGTCGGTTGACCGAAGCGGCTCGGGGTGAAGCCACGCCTCCACACGGAGACGTGGCCGGGCAACTCAACCGGCCCGAACCCGACAGCTCACCTCGCAGGCGTCGGTGAGGGGAACCATCCATGCTGTTCTTCGGCAAGGGCAAGCACCGTCGTCCGTCCAAGGTCACCCGTGTCGTGGCGCTCGCCGGTGTCGCCGGCGCCGCCGTCGCCGCCCCGCTGATGGCGGCCGGCAACGCCTCCGCGGCCACCGCCTCCGAGTGGGACGCCGTCGCCCAGTGCGAGTCCGGCGGCAACTGGTCCATCAACACCGGCAACGGCTACTACGGCGGCCTGCAGTTCTCGGCCTCCACCTGGGCCGCGTACGGCGGCACGCAGTACGCGGGCACCGCCGACAGGGCCAGCAAGTCGCAGCAGATAGCGATCGCCGAGAAGGTCCTCGCGGGTCAGGGCAAGGGCGCCTGGCCGGTCTGCGGCAAGGGCCTGTCCGGCGCCGCCTACGGCGGTGGCTCCGCGTCCGGCGGCAACACCGGCTCCTCGAACTCCACCACGGGCAGCGGCACCTCGAACTCCGGCAGCGGCACCGGCTCCTCGAACACCGGCACGGGCTCCTCGAATGCCGGTACCGACCGCTCCACCGAGCGGCAGTCCGCCTCCCGTTCCGCCGACCGCCCGGCCGCCGGCAAGACGGTCACCACCCCGACCGGCAAGCAGGTCAAGAAGGGTGACGGCGAGTACAAGGTCGTCACCGGCGACACCCTCAGCTCGATCGCCCAGCGGCACGGGGTGAAGGGCGGCTGGCAGAAGCTGTTCCAGCTGAACCAGGACATCGTCGAGAACGCCGACCTCATCTACCCGGGCCAGCTGCTGCACCTGAAGTGACAGCCGGCCGGCAGCCCGGCCACAGCCCCGGCACAGCGGCGCCCGCCACCCTGGAGGGCGCCCCGTGCCCGCCCCGTCCCCACGGAACCCCCGCCCCGACGCGTCTTCCCCCGTACGCGCCGGGGCGGGCCCTTTCCCACCGCCCCCCTTGCACGGCCGGCCCACCCACCCCCTCCCGCCCCGCCTCTCCATGGCGTCCAGGACCGGCGACGGCATCACGGCCGTCCGCCGCGCCTTGCACGACGAGGCCGCGGCGCCGACCCGTCAGGACCGAGCCGCGCAGCGGTCACCGGGACGCGGTCCCTCGGGTTCCGCCTGATCGCCCGCCTCCAGCGCTGCCCCGGCCGCCCTCCCGGGTGTCGTCCCCCGGCGCGCCCACCCCGTGGCCGCTCCTCCCCGACCCAGGGCTGCCCCCGTGGCGTGCCCCCTCTTGTTTGCCGGTCCTTCTTCTTCTCGTTCTGTTGCCGCTGGTGTGGCCGCGGTTTTTGGGCCGTTCCTTTGTTCCGGTTGGAAACAATGTGTACCGTCAGCCTGTCGTCACCCTGTCCACGGGGCGGTCGGCGACCGGCCGGGGGCCCCGGTCCGGTTAGGCTCTAGTCGCAAGGCGCACAGCCCCGCACTTCCAGCGTCACATTCCAAGAAGGAGATGCTCGTGCCGTCCATCGACGTCGTCGTAGCCCGGGAAATCCTGGACTCCCGAGGCAATCCCACGGTCGAGGTCGAGGTCGGCCTCGACGACGGCAGCACGGGTCGTGCCGCCGTCCCGTCCGGCGCCTCCACCGGCGCCTTCGAGGCCATCGAGCTGCGCGACGGTGACCCCAACCGCTACCAGGGCAAGGGCGTCGAGAAGGCCGTCCTCGCCGTCATCGAGCAGATCGGCCCGGAGCTGGTCGGCTACGACGCCACCGAGCAGCGCCTGATCGACCAGGCCATGTTCGACCTGGACGCCACCGACAACAAGGGCTCGCTCGGCGCCAACGCCATCCTGGGCGTCTCCCTCGCCGTCGCCCACGCCGCCTCCGAGGCCAGCGACCTCCCCCTCTTCCGCTACCTGGGCGGCCCGAACGCGCACCTGCTGCCGGTGCCGATGATGAACATCCTGAACGGCGGCTCGCACGCCGACTCCAACGTGGACATCCAGGAGTTCATGATCGCCCCGATCGGCGCGGAGTCCTTCTCCGAGGCCCTGCGCTGGGGCGCCGAGGTCTACCACACCCTCAAGTCCGTCCTGAAGTCCAAGGGCCTGTCCACCGGCCTCGGCGACGAGGGCGGCTTCGCCCCGAACCTGGGCTCCAACCGCGAGGCCCTCGACCTCATCCTCGAAGCGATCAAGCAGGCCGGCTACGTGCCGGGCGAGCAGATCGCCCTGGCGCTCGACGTCGCCGCCTCCGAGTTCTACAAGGAGGGCAAGTACGTCTTCGAGGGCAAGGAGCGCTCCGCCGCCGAGATGACGGAGTACTACGAGGAGCTGGTCGCGGCCTACCCGCTCGTCTCCATCGAGGACCCGCTGTTCGAGGACGACTGGGCCGGCTGGAAGGTCATCACCGACAAGCTCGGCGACAAGGTCCAGCTCGTCGGCGACGACCTGTTCGTCACCAACCCCGAGCGGCTGGCCCGCGGCATCGAGGAGGGCAGCGCCAACGCGCTGCTGGTCAAGGTCAACCAGATCGGCTCCCTGACCGAGACCCTGGACGCCGTCGAGCTGGCCCAGCGCAACGGCTTCAAGTGCATGATGTCCCACCGCTCCGGCGAGACCGAGGACGTCACCATCGCCGACCTGGCCGTCGCCACCAACTGCGGCCAGATCAAGACCGGCGCCCCGGCCCGCTCCGAGCGCGTCGCCAAGTACAACCAGCTGCTGCGCATCGAGGAGATCCTCGACGACGCCGCGGTGTACGCGGGCCGCAGCGCGTTCCCGCGTTTCAAGGGCTGATCCGGTAAGGGCCAGGGCTCAGCCAGTCGTACGTACGTCCCCGTACCCGGTCCCGTACCGTGTCCGGGGACGTACGCGCGTAGGACGCACGCAGGCAAGGGGAGGCGGGAGATGGCCGCGAAGGACCGGGACCGGTTCTCCACCGCGACCAGGCTGCGGCTGCTCGGGGAGCAGACGGCGGCCCGGGTCTACCGCTCCCAGACCCGCCGCCAGGCCCGCCGCTCCCGGCTCACCGGCCGGGCCGCGCTGCTCGCCCTGGTCCTGTGCACGATGGTGGTGGCGCTCGCCTACCCGATGCGCCAGTACGTCTCCCAGCGGGCCGAGATCTCCGACCTGGAGCGGCAGCAGCGGCAGGCCAGGGAGCGGGTCGAGCAACTGCGCGACCTCAAGGCGCGCTGGCAGGACGACGCGTACGCGCGAGCGCAGATCCGGCAGCGGCTGCACTATGTGATGCCCGGCGAGACCGGCTACGTCGTGATCGACCCGAACGCGGCCAAGCAGGCCCGCGCCGACCACGGGGCCGCCCACCGTCCCTGGTACGCCAACGTCTGGGACGGGGTCGACCGGTCCGACGCCGCCGACCAGTGAACCGACAGAAAGACACCCTGAACACAGTCATGGAAACGCCTCCGCCGCGCACTGCGCGCACCGAGCCCACCGACGCGGACGTCGCGGCCTTCGAGCAGCAGCTCGGCCGGCCGCCCCGGGGGCTGCGCGCGATCGCCCACCGCTGCCCGTGCGGGCAGCCGGACGTCGTGGAGACGGCCCCGCGGCTGCCGGACGGCACCCCCTTCCCGACGCTGTACTACCTGACGTGCCCGCGCGCCTCCTCGGCGATCGGCACCCTGGAGGCGAACGGCGTGATGAAGGAGATGACGGACCGTCTGGCCACCGACCCCGAGCTGGCCGCCGCCTACCGCGCCGCGCACGAGGACTACATCCGGCGCCGGGACGCGATCGAGGAACTGACCGGCTTCCCGAGCGCGGGCGGCATGCCGGACCGGGTGAAGTGCCTGCACGTCCTGGTCGCCCACGCGCTGGCCGCGGGGCCCGGGGTGAACCCCCTGGGCGACGAGGCGATCGCCCTGCTGCCCGAGTGGTGGCGCAAGGGGCCGTGTGTGACGGTCCCCGCGAAGGACACCGACCACATCCCGGAGGGGGACGACCAGTGACCCGCGTGGCCGCCGTCGACTGCGGTACGAACTCGATCCGGCTGCTCGTCGCGGACGCCGACGTGTCCGAGGGCGCCCTGGGCGCGGGGACGGCGGGCGAACTCGTCGACCTGGACCGGCGGATGACGATCGTGCGGCTCGGCCAGGGCGTCGACCGCACCGGCCGGCTCGCCCCCGAGGCCCTGGAGCGGACGTTCGCCGCCTGCCGGGAATACGCGGCGGTCATCAAGGAGCACGGCGTGGAGCGGCTGCGGTTCGTGGCCACGTCCGCCTCACGGGACGCGGAGAACCGGGACGAGTTCGCGCGGGGTGTGCTGGACATCCTGGGCGTGGAGCCCGAGGTGATCACCGGGGACCAGGAGGCGGAGTTCTCCTTCACGGGGGCCACCGCGGAGCTGAAGGGCCGCACCGACCTCGCCCGGCCCTATCTGGTGGTGGACATCGGCGGCGGCTCCACCGAGTTCGTGGTCGGCGACGAACGGGTGCGCGCCGCCCGCTCCGTCGACGTGGGCTGTGTGCGGATGACCGAGCGGCACCTGGTGCGCGACGGCGTGGTGAGCGACCCGCCCACCGAGGCGCAGATCGCCGCCATGCGGGCCGACATCGAGGCGGCGCTCGACCTCGCCGAGGAGACGGTCCCGCTGCGCGAGGCGCGCACGCTCGTGGGGCTCGCCGGGTCCGTGACCACCGTGTCGGCGATCGCGCAGGACCTGCCCGCCTACGACTCCGCCCGCATCCACCACTCCCGGATCTCCCGCGACCGGGTCGCCGAGATCACCGGGTGGCTGCTGCGCTCCACGCACGCGGAGCGGGCCGCGATCCCGTCCATGCACCCCGGACGCGTCGACGTCATCGGCGCGGGCGCCCTGATCCTCCTGACCCTCATGGACCGCACCGGCACCCCCGAGATCGTCGTGAGCGAACACGACATCCTCGACGGCATCGCCTGGTCCTTGGCCTGACCGCCTACAGGTTGCGGTACACGTCCCGCCGGTCGCCCACCTTGACGACGAGGATGACGAGTTCACCGTCGTTGATCTGGTAGGCGACCCTGTAGCTCCCGACCCGGAGCCGGTAGAGCCCGGACGGGCCGGTGAGTTTCTTGACGTCGGCGTCCTCGCGGTACGGGTCCTCGCCGAGCGCGGTCAGCGCGGTCAGGATGCGCATGGCGTCGGGTCGGCTGATGGCCCGGAGTTGTCGCTGCGCCGCCGTGGTGAACCGGAAGGCGTACTTCACGCCGCGTCGCCGCCGTGCTCGGTGAACAGATCCGCCAGCAGTTCCGCCATCGTGACGGTGGGGCCGCCCTCGGCCAGGACCGCTTCCGCTTCGCGTGCCAACATCACGTCGGCCGCCTCCTCCAGCGCTTCGAAGTCCGTGATCGGAACCACGGCCGCCACCGGCGTGCCGTTGCGCGTGATGACCGTCGGGATGCCTCCCTCGGCCCGGTTGATGTGGTCCGCGAGATGCGCGCGGGCCTCTCGTATGGTCACGGTGTTCTCAGCCATGAAGCCAGTGTACGCGTATTTGTGTACACGGGACCGGCTTGTCTTTCACTCGGCTTTCGCTCGTCGGGTGTACTCCGCTGAGCGGTCTGGGTGGCGTTTGAGCGGGGCGGGGGTGGAGTGGCGGGGTGGTGGGCGACGCGCCGTCGGGAAAGTTCGTGAAGTTCTTCACAAGGAATTGCCGCCCGGTGGCGGGCCGAATGGGGCCGGTCGGCCCTGTACGGGGCTCAACAACCCTGGGAGCATGCCCGAAAGAGCGATCCGAAGGGGTCGCGCGGCGGTGTCGAAAGGGGGTCGGCCATGCCCTCCGCGGGCCCGGACGGGCAGCTCACGCGGCATTGACAACGGCCGGTATCGGACACGGGGTTCCCCGTGCCGTCATGACCTGGCTGACGCGGGTCGCGCAGTTTAGCACAGGGGCCGTCGGAGCTTGTGAAGGGGCGCACGAGCCACCCCCCAGGGGCGGGTGGATACTCGATGCCATGAGCACCACGGAGCGTCCCAGGATCCTCGTAGTAGGCGGTGGGTACGTAGGCCTGTACGCGGCTCGGCGCATCCTCAAGAAGATGCGCTACGGCGAAGCGACCGTCACGGTCGTCGACCCCCGGTCGTACATGACCTACCAGCCCTTCCTTCCCGAAGCCGCCGCCGGCAGCATCTCCCCTCGCCATGTCGTCGTCCCCCTGCGACGCGTGCTGCCGAAGGCGGAGGTGCTCACCGGCCGGGTCACCACCATCGACCAGGACCGCAAGGTCGCCACCGTCGCCCCGCTGGTCGGCGAGGCGTACGAGCTGCCCTTCGACTACCTGGTGGTCGCGCTCGGCGCGGTCTCCCGCACCTTCCCGATCCCCGGCCTCGCCGAGCAGGGCATCGGCATGAAGGGCATCGAGGAGTCCATCGGCCTGCGCAACCACGTCCTCGAACAGCTCGACAAGGCCGACTCCACGACCGACGAGGACATCCGCCGCAAGGCGCTCACCTTCGTCTTCGTCGGCGGCGGCTTCGCGGGCGCGGAGACCATCGGCGAGGTCGAGGACATGGCCCGGGACGCGGCCAAGTACTACACCAACGTCTCCCGCGAGGACATGCGGTTCATCCTCGTCGACGCCGCCGACAAGATCCTCCCCGAGGTCGGCCCCAAGCTCGGCCAGTACGGCAAGGAGCACCTGGAGAGCCGCGGCGTGGAGATCTACCTCTCCACCTCCATGGACTCCTGCGTCGACGGCCACGTGGTGCTCAAGAACGGCCTGGAGGTCGACTCCAACACCGTCGTGTGGACCGCCGGCGTCAAGCCGAACCCGGCCCTGGCCCGCTTCGGCCTGCCCCTCGGCCCGCGCGGCCACGTGGACACCGCGCCCACGCTCCAGGTGCAGGGAACCGACTACATCTGGGCCGCCGGCGACAACGCCCAGGTGCCCGACCTGGTCGGCCGCAAGGCCGGCAACCCGAACGCCTGGTGCCCGCCCAACGCCCAGCACGCGCTGCGCCAGGCCAAGGTGCTCGGCGACAACGTCGTCTCCGCCATGCGGGGCTTCAAGCAGAAGGACTACGCGCACGCCAACAAGGGCGCGGTGGCCGGCCTCGGCCTCCACAAGGGCGTCGCGATGATCGTCGTCGGCAAGATGAAGATCAAGCTCAAGGGCCGGCTCGCCTGGTACATGCACCGTGGCTACCACGGTCTTGCCATGCCGACCTGGAACCGCAAGATCCGCATCTTCGCCGACTGGACCCTCGGCATGTTCCTCAAGCGCGAGGTCGTCTCCCTCGGCGCCATGCAGAACCCCCGCGAGGAGTTCTACGAGGCCGCCAAGCCGGCGCCGGTCGCCGCCGCGGCCCCGGCCGACAAGGCCGAGGCGAAGGCAAAGGCATCCTGACCGGGGCTCCGTCCAGCCGCCCGAAGGGGCCGTCCGCCATCCGTGGTGCGGGCGGCCCCTTCGGCATGCGGGCCGCGCAGCGCCGGTTCGACGGTTGAACCGGCGAACCGGCGGAAACAAGCCGTACACCCACGCGTCGTGGATTGGCTACGCTCAGGGCGTGCGGCGTGCGGCCGGGCGGGGGGTCGGGGGAGGGGGCGGCACGGTGACCGAGGGGCTGGACGGGACCCACGAGCGGGCCCGGGACACGGACGGCGACACCCTGCCGGCCATCCAGCGCAGGATACGCGGCGAGGTCGTCGACGCCCTGCAGAGCGTCCGGTCGATGCCCTACGACTCCTTCCGCGCCCTGCTCCAGGACGAGTTGGCCGACGAGATCGGACGGCCCTTCACCCTGGGCGACCTGCCGGACTGGCGCATGTGGTGCCGCGCCCTGACCCGGGCCTGCACCCGCGACGGCGAACCCTGTCTGCTGCCCGGCCTCGCCAGGGTCGTCCAGGACCTCGACCAGAACGGCCCGCCGGCCCTGGCCCTGCACCGGGCGGCCGACGAATGGACCGCCGCGAGCGCCCTCGGCCGGTTCGTGCCCCACTGGACCTGGCTCAGGCTGGAGTTGAACGGCCGCCCCGAGGACGACCTCGCGGAGCTGCTGCGCGCCGCCACCGACGCACGGATGACACGGCCGCCGGACCACTGCACGAGCGTGTGGGACCTGTTCCTGTACCTCGTCGGACAGGCCGCCCGGCCCGGCGGGGTGCCGCCCTGGACCGTGCTGCTGGACCGGGTGGCCCGCGAGCGCGGCCCCCGCACCCGGCGCGACCTGCCCAAGCTGACCCGGCACAGCGTCCTCGACCTCGGCGGCCCGGAGCTGGCCGACCGGCTCGACAAGGACCGCTGGGCCCGCCGGGCACCGGCCGTCCTGCCCCGGTCCGCCGGCGACTACCTGCTCATCGGCATCGCCCCCGACCCGCTCACCCTCGACTGGTACACGGTGTCGTACTGGCTGCAGTCCCCCGACGAGCACGGCCGGCTGGTGACCACCCCGGGCCGCGCGGTGCGCCGGGTGCGGCTGACGGCCGCCGCGCTGCTGGCGCCCGGACCCGCCGGGGCACGCGACGAGCGGGCCGCGGCGCTCAGGGAGGAGCAGCTGGCCGCCCTGGAAGAGGCCGTCAACGAGATCGTCTCCCTCGTCGAGGTCGAGGAGGGCGCCCGCGGCCGGGGCGCCGATCTGCGCCTTGAGTTCGTGCTGCCGCTGGAACTGCTCAACCTCCCGGTGCACTGGTGGTCCGCGGGGCGCGGCGGCGCGCGGGCCAAGCTCGCCGCCCGCTACGAGGTGGTGCTGCGCAGCCTCGACCGGCTGCGCAACCAGGGCTGGTACCGGGAGTGGATCAGACGCTGGCAGCGGCTGCAGAGCGGCTCCGACTGCCGGCCCGTGTTCATGACCGCCGAGAGCTTCCCGTCCGACGCCCGCGATGTGTCCGGGCTGGTCGCGCAGCTCAACGACGAGCGGTACGTCGCCGTGATGCTCAGCGAACCGCCGGACCCCTGGCGCACGCGCGGCCCGCACGAGGCCGCGGCCGCGCTGTCGTCGGGGCTGCCGGTGCTGGTGTGGCACCGCACCGAGGAGACGAACGTCGAGATCAAACAGTCCGTCAACCAGCTGCTGCGCGGGCGCCTGCCCGACCTGCCCGCCCGGGTCGCCGCCGCCCGCCGGCAGGTGCTGGTGGAGACCCCCGAGGCCAACCCCGTGACCGAGCATCTGGCCGTCCTGTGGGACGACCCCGGACGCAACCCGCTCGCTCCCGGCGAGCCGGTGGCACCGGGAGCCCTGTAGGCGGCCCTGGAGACAAGACAAAAGGAGAGGGGAGCGCGTGTTGGACACCG
This sequence comes from Streptomyces diversicolor, assembly GCF_057537855.1. Lineage (NCBI taxonomy): Bacteria > Bacillati > Actinomycetota > Actinomycetes > Kitasatosporales > Streptomycetaceae > Streptomyces > Streptomyces diversicolor. Next base: position 61,358 of record NZ_BAAJXA010000016.1, on the reverse strand, counting down.
AACCGTGGTGGGTCTACCGGGGGACCGGACGGCCCCCGGACCCCGGACAGCCCGGGCCGTCCCTGCCCGCGCCCCCGCCCTGGCGCCGCCGTGACGCCCCGCCCGGCGCCCCGGTCGACCTCGGCCCCGACGGGCTCGCACTGGTCAACGCCGCCCTGCTGTGGCGCCGCCCGCTGCTCGTCACCGGTCCGCCCGGCGTGGGCAAGAGCGCCCTGGCCCGGCAGCTCGCCCGGGAACTGGGCCTCGGGCCCGTGCTGCGCTGGTGGATCACCAGCACCACCACGCTGCGCGAGGGCCTGTACGAGCACGACACCACCGGCCGGCTGTGCGCCGCCGCGGCCCGGCGGGAGGACCCGGGCGCGGGCGCCTTCGTCCGGCTGGGGCCACTGGGCACCGCGCTGCTGCCGCGCGAGCGGCCCCGGGTGCTGCTGGTGGAGAACCTGGACCGCAGCGATGTCGCCCTGTGCGAGGCGGTACAGGACGTCCTGGAGGAAGGGGCGTTCGACGTCGCCGAGTTACGGGACGTGCCCGAGGCGACGGTCGGCACCGCCGACGGGCCCGGCGCGGCGGCCCAGATCGCCCACGGCCGGGTGGCGTGCGGCGACGGATACCCGGTGGTGGTGATCACGGCCGCGGACGAGGACGTGCTGCCGCGCGCGTTCACCGGCCGCTGCGTGCCGCTGCGGCTGTCCGCGCCGCCGGACCCCGACCGGCTCGCGGAGACCTGGCTGCCGCCCGGCACCGCCGACGCGGGCGCCCGCGCCGCCCTGCGCGTCCTGGAGGGCATGGAACCCGGCCAGGCCCCCGGCGCACGCCCCCTCCTGGACGCGATGTGGCTCGCACGGGCCCGGCACTCGGCGGGTGGACCCCCGCCCGAGGGGGAATACCCCGGACAGACGGCCCTGGACGCCCTGTTGCGCCGGGCCGCATGGGGGGAGACCCAATGACGACGACCACCTCCACCACCCGACCCCCGGGGCACACCACACCCCCGACACCCATCGCCGGACGGCGCGTCCACAACGGCCCGGGCGGGACCGGCGCGAAGGTGGCCGACGGCGGGCAGTGCGTACCCGGCGCGTCGGGTCGGGCGGGTGGTGAGGTGGGCGACGGCGGGCAGTGCGTACCCGGTGCGTCGGGCGGGACCGGTGGTGGTGTGGCCGATGGCGGGCGGTGTGTACCCGGTGTGTCGGGCCGGGCGGGTGGTGAGGTGGCCGACGGCGGGCGGTGCGCACCCGGCGCGTCGGGCGGGGCCGGTGGTGGGGTGGCCGATGGCGGGTGGTGTGTACTCGGTGTGTCGGGCCGGGTGGGTGGTGAGGTGGCCGGCGGCGGGCGGTGCGTACCCGGTGCCCGGACCGGTGCCGAGGTGGCCGACGGCGGGCGTGTGCCGGCGGGCGTGGTGGGACCGCACCCGGCCGCGGCGGACCACGGACGGCGGGCCGCGCCGAGCCCCCACGGCGCCCCCGTGACCGGCAGGCCCCCGGCCCCACCCGGCCCGTCCGCTACCCCCGAGCCACGCACACGCCCCGCTCAGCCACCCCCACCCGAGCCACGCTCACGCCCCGACCCGCCGGTTCCCACTGGGCCGCTGACAAACCCCGCGCAGCCCTTGCTGTCCGAGCGGCCGGCACGTCCCGCTCCGTCGGGTTCGCCCGAGCCGTCGGCAGACGCCGGGCGGGCGGTGTCGGTTCGGCCGGTCCTGGCGTGGCGAGCGTCGGGGAGGGCGGTGTAGTGGAGGGGGTTGATTCCGCTGGGGTGCTGGCGGTGCTGCGGGGGCTTGCCGGGTTGCCGGGGCGGCGGGACGTCGCCGTCGTGCTGGACGACGGGCCCGCGACGGACGTGTGGTGGCAGACCGCGCGGGAGGTCGGGGCGCTGGCCCGGCGCAGCGGTGCCTTCGAGCGGGTCGCCGTGCGGCGGCCGGGCGACGGACGGGCCCTGCCGCGCACGCCGGGCCGGGTCACGCTGCTGCTCACCGACGGCTGGGCGGGCGGCTGGACGACGGGCCGTACCGACGGACTGCTGACCCGCTGGGCGGCGGACGGACCGGTGGCCGTCGTACAGCTGCTGCCGCGCGCCCTGTGGGACCGCACCCGGCTCACCACCTGGCCCGCCTTCCTGCGGCCCGACGCACCCGGCGCCCGCGCCCACCGGCTGCGCTGCCGGGTGCGGGGCATCCGGCCCGGCAGCGCGGGCCGGGCCGCGCCGGGCGCCCCCGTGCCGGTGCCCGTCCTGGAGCTGGCCGCGCCCGAACTCGCCCGCTGGGCGGCCATGCTGACCTCCCGGACGCCCGGCTGGACCGCGCTCCCGGTCACCTTCGCCGGCCGCGCCACGGCGCCCGCACCGCCCCGCCCGCCGCTGCCCGCCCCGCGCGCGCCCGCCGACCTGGTCGACGGCCTGCGCCGGTGGGCCGCGCCCGAGGTCTTCGACCTGGGTGTGCTGCTGGCCGCCGTACCGCTGACCGGGCCGCTGATCGGCCGGGTGCGGCGGCTGTGCCCGGCCGCCGCCGGACCGCACGCCCTGGCCCAGATGTTCGCCCACGGCCTGCTGCGGCCGGTCGCGGCACCGCACCGGGTCACCGGCGCCCAGCGGGTGCGCTTCGACTTCGTACCCGGTGTACGCGAGGAACTGCTGGCCTACGTCCGGCAGGAGGACCTGCGGCGCCTGGTGCGCACGGCCACCGCGGCGCTGGGGCCGCGCTCCCGCCCGCTGTGGGACCTGCCCCGGCTGATCGACGATCCCACGGCGCCGCTGCGCGTCCCGGTCGGCACGGACAGCGTGCCGTGGCTGACCGCCCAGAAGGCCGTCCTGGGCGCCCTGTCCGGCCCCAGTCTTGAGGCGGCCCGGCGTATCGGCCAGGCGCTGGCCGAGCATGCGCCGGTGCCCTCGGCACCCCTGCCACCGGCACCGGTCAGGACGCCGGCCGCGGGGGCGCTCACCCGGCAGGCCCGGGCGTCGGGCACGAACGTCATCACTCAGCACGCCACACCGGAAACGCAAGAACGTCGACAACTTCAGGACAATCGGCACATTCAGGAAAGGGGCCAGGAGATGGTCGAGGCCAGCCGGCCGCGGAGCGGTACGCGGTCGGGCAGCACCCCGGTGGTGTGGGGCAACGTCCCGCCGCAGAACGCCAACTTCATCGGCCGTGAGGACCTCCTGGAGAACCTCCACCGCCGGCTGCAACGGGAGCGCGCCACCGCCGTGCTGCCCAACGCCCTGCACGGCATGGGCGGCGTCGGGAAGTCCGCGCTCGTCGTCGAGTACCTGTACCGCAGGCTCGGCGAGTACGACGTCATCTGGTGGATCCCCGCCGAACGCAGCACCCAGATCCAGCGCTCCCTGGCCGAACTGGCGGTGCGCCTCGGCCTGAGGACCAGCGGCGAGGCGGGCACGGCCGTACCCGCCGTCCTGGAGGCGCTGCGCCGCGGCGAGCCGTACGAGGACTGGCTGCTGGTCTTCGACAACGCGGAGAGCCCGGAGAGCGTCCGCGGCTACTTCCCGGCCGGCGGCACCGGCAACATCCTCGTCACCTCCCGCAACCCGCAGTGGTCGCACGTCGCCCGCCCGCTGGAGGTCGACGTGTTCGCGCGCACGGAGAGCGTGCAGCTGCTGCGCCGCCGCGGACCCGAACTCACCGGGCCCGAGGCCGACCGGCTGGCCGACGCCCTCGGCGACCTGCCGCTCGCGGTCGAGCAGGCCGCCGCCTGGCTCGCCGAGACCGGGATGACCGCGGACGAATACCTGCGGCTGTTCGACGAGAAACGGATCGAACTCCTCGACGAGACCGAGTCACCGGACTACAACGCCCCGGTGATCGCCGCCTGGAACGTCTCCCTCGACCAGCTGGAGGCCAAGAACCCGGCGGCCCTGCAACTGCTCCAGGTGTGCTCCTTCTGCGCTCCGGAACCGATCCCGCGGCGGCTGTTCAACCGGCTGCGGGACCGTTCCATCGCCCCGGAGCTGGACACGGCGCTGCGCGACCCGATCAAGCAGGCCCAGGCCATCCGGGAGATCGGCCGCTACTCGCTGGCCCGCATGGACCACCGCGCCAACTCCGTGCAGATGCACCGGTTGGTGCAGATGGCCCTGCAGGCCCGGATGACCGACGAGGAACAGGAGCGGATGCGGCGCGGCGCCCACCAGCTGCTCGTCGCCAACGATCCGGAGGACCCGGAGAACGCCGGCGAGTGGGACCGCTACGGCGAGCTGACCCCGCACGTCATGGCCTCCGACGCGCTGCACTCGGAGGACCCCTGGGTGCGCGCGCTCATCATCAACGAGGTCAAGTACCTGTGCCGGTGGGGCGACTACGAGACGGGCAGCGACCTGGCCGGCCGGGCGTACGGCATCTGGAAGGAACGCTTCGGGGCCGACGACGTGCAGACACTCGGCGTGGCCAAGTGGCTGAGCGTGCTGAACTTCTCGCGCGGCCGGTACCAGGACGCGGCGCTGCTGAACACCGAGGTGCTGGATGCCTACCGGCGTACCGTCGGCGAGGATCACCAGGACACCCTGGACGCCCTCGGCAACGTCGCCATCGACTACCGGGTGCAGGGCGAGTTCGGCATCGCGCTTGAGCTGTCGGAGTCGGTCCACGAACGGTATCTGCGGCTCAACGGCGAGGACGACCCCGAGACGCTGCGCGCCGCCCACAACGTGGGGGTGAGCCTGCGCCTGGCCGGGCTGTTCGAGCGGGCCCGGCAACTGGACGAGGAGACCTGGAACCACAAGGTGCGGATGTTTGGCGTCGACCACGCGGTGAGCCTGGTGACCTGGCTCGGGCTGATCGTCGACATCCGCGAACTGGGCGACTACCACCAGGCGTTGACCTACCAGGAGGAGATCACCTCCCAGTGCCGGCGGGTGCTCAGCGTGGACAATCCGCTGACCATGTCCTGCCTGCGCCACCTCGCGGTGACCCGGCGCAAGGCGGGCCGGCACGACGAGGCGCGGCGTGCCGCCGACAGCGCCCGGCGCCGCCTGGTGACCCGGTACGGCGACCATGACCCGGAGACCCTGGCGGCCACCTTGGAGGTGACCGTGAACATGCGGCACTCGGGGGAGCTGGAGGAGGCACGGGAGCTGGGCCTGCGCACCTTCGAGCAGTACCGGGACACGTTCGGCGCGACCCACCCGCACACCTTGGCCGCCCACGTCAACCTGGCGGTGACGGTACGGCTGGTGGGCGACCCGGTGGGCGCCCGCGCCATCGACGAGCAGTCCCTCGCCGCACTGCGCGGGAAGCTGGGCGACGACCACCCGCTGACCATGGTGTGCGCGACCAATCTGGCCAGTGACCTCTTCGCGCTGGGCGAGCCGGAGGCCGCCCGTGAACTGGACACCGAGACCCTGCGGCGCAGCACCGAGGTCTTCGACGCGGACCACCCCTCCACGCTGGCGTGCGCCGCCAACCTGGCGATGGACCTGCGCGCGACGGGCCGTACCGCGGACGCGGACGCCTTGTACGCCGACACCGCGGAGCGCCTGCGGTCCACGCTGGGCGCCGACCACCCGGCCGCCGTCCAGGCCCTGGACACGGTCCTGCGAGCCAACTGCGACATCGACCCCATGCCCCTGTGAGCGGGCGCCCACCGGCGGCGACCGTACGCGATGGCCTCGGCCGACGGTCTCGGCGGTGGTCTCGGCGGTGGTTTTGGGCTGCGGTCTTGGGCGGTGGCCTTGGGCGGTGGCCCCCGGCGGCGGGCTTGGGTGGTGGTCTGGAGCGGTGGCCCCCGGCGGCGGGCTTTGTGGTGGTCTGGGGCGGTGGTCTCGGGCCGCGACCGTGGGCGGCGACCGTGGGTGGTGGTCTGAGGTGCTGACCGCGGGGGTGGCCTCGGGCGGGGTCTGGGGCGGTGACCGCGGGTGGCGGTCTGGGGGTGGTGGCCTCGGGCCGCGACCGCCGGTGGCGGCCTCAGGTCCGCGATCGCAAGCGGTGACCTCGGGTGGCGATCGCGGGCGGTGGTCTCGGGGGCCGACCGCATGCCGACGACCTCGGGCGGTGACCGCGGGTGGCGGCCTCAGGCCCGCGATCGCAAGCGGTGACCTCGGGTGGTGGTCTGGGGTGGCGACCGTATGCGACGACCGCGGGCGGGCCGCGGGCCGCGATCGTGGGTGGCGACCGCGGGTGGTGGTCTCGGGCTGCGGCCGTGGGGGCGGCCGGGTTGTGCGGGCGCCACCCCGTGGTCAGGCGCTTGTCAGGTCGGCTACGGCGGTCCGGGTGGCCGGGTCGGCGGCGAGCGCGCGTACGAACTCGGGGTGGTCCATGAGCAGCCGCCCCGGTGGCGTGCCTCGTTCGCGCAGCGCCAGGGCGAGCCCGGCCCAGTCGGCGGGACGGTCGAGTCCGGCGGTGTAGAGCGCGTGGGCCCGTTCCGCGTCCCCGGCCACCAGGGCCAGGTCGGCCGGTGTCGCGCCGGGCAGGGTGTCCTCGCCGTCGCGCAGCCGTGCGAAGGCCGCCGGGTCGGCGATCCGCAGCCGGGCCAGCAGGGCGAGCACATCGAGCCGGCAGCCCTGCGGATCCGGCTCCACCGTGCCGTCGGGGGCGCCCCCGTCCGGCGGGGCGCCGCCCGCCGCCAGTGCGGCAGCCGCGGCCCGTACCGCTTCCTTGTCCGGCCGTACGTGGTACGCCCGCCAGGCCCCCCGGTGGTGGGCGGCGGCCAGGTCGGCGAGCCGCGCGGCGGGCCGCGGCACGGGCTCGTCACGCCAGGGGGCGAGCGCGGCCCGCAGCCCCTCGACGAGATGACGGCCCGCCGCGGTCAGCGCCGGGCGTTCCCCGAGGGCCGCCAGCACGGCCCAGGTCTGCCGGCGCCACAGGGCGAACTCGAAGTGGGCGAGCAGCGCCGCGGGCCCGGTCTCGGCCAGCCGCCGGGCCCGCCAGAACGCCGTCACCCCGGCGAACGCGTACGCACCGTGCAGCAGTCCCACCAGCGGGCGCGGATCGTCCCGCCAGGGCGCGTGGTAGAGCCCGTCGTCGGTGCCGTCGTGCAGCGGCGCGAGCCGCATCAGCCCGTTCAGCGCCGAGTGCCGGTACTCGTGCAGCAGGGTCACAGCCAACTCGGTGGCCGCGCCCGGCTCGTCGTCCGGATGCGGTGCCGAGAGCACCACGCATCCGAAGGCGTCCGAGGAGGAGGCGCTGTGCGGGCGCAGCCGCTCCCCGTGCGGCAGCGGGACAAGCGACAGCAGGCCCGCCGACAGGGCCGCCGCGCTGTCCGGGCGGTCCCGTACGAGGATCGCCCACGCCTGCCGGGTGCGGCGCCGCCAGCTCTCGTACTCGGCGTCGGTCAGCCGCGTGGGGCGCTGGGCCTGACCGCCGACCGGGGGCCGCCCCAGATCGTCCAGGGCGACGTCCAGCAGCTGTCCGTCGCATTCCGCGCGCAGCCGACGCAGCCCCGACCAGCCGGGCGCGGACGCCGCGGGGTCCCGGGGCACGCGGACGTCCCCGATCCGGAGCCCGGCCGGCCCGCCGCGCACCTCGGCCGTGTCGCCGTGGGGCACGTCCGCGCGGCCCAGGCCGGGCAGCAGGACGGTGCCGTCCTCGACGGGCACCTCGATACGGAAGCTGAGCCCCGCGAGTCCGGCCGCCGCGGCGGCCAGCCGATGCAGCCCCCCGAACTCGACCCAGAACGCCCCGCGTCCGACCACGGCCTGCCCGTCCGCAGTGGTCCCGGCCGCGGTCTGCCCGGCTGTCGTCTGCCCGGCGGCGGTCTGTCCGGCTGTCTGTCCGGTCGCCGCCGGTTCGGTCGCCGTGCGTCCGGCTGTGGTCTGTTCGGCGTTGGTCTGCTGGGTGGTGCTCCGTCCGGTCGCGGTCCGTTCGTCCGCCGTGCGCCCGGCTGTGGTCTGCTCGCCCGCGGTTTGCCCGGCTGTCTGTCCGGTCGCGGTGGGCTCGGCTGCGGAATGCTCCGCCGCTGCGTGCCCTGGCGCCGTGGGACCGGTCGTCGTGGGACCGGGCGTCATGGGAGCGGTCGTCATGGGCAGGGCGCGGAGGGCGTCGGCGACCCAGATGCCGGTCTGCGGGTCGAGGATCACCCGCCGTACCCGGTCGGGATCCGTGCGCTGGGCCAGGGCCAGCAGGTCCCAGGCCGACCCGGCGGCGGGCAGCCGCCCGGCGGCGTCGGCGGCCGGGCCGCCCCGCTCCAGCAGGATCCGCAGCAGCAGCAGCCGTCTGCTGTACTCGGCCGCCAGCAGTTCCCTGGCCGCCGGCGCGCTGTCCCCGGCCGAACTCAGCGCCGTGGAGCAGGTCGGGGACAGCCGGTGGTGTCTTGGTGCCACGTCCGGTTCAGCTTCCCTGGCTGCCTGCCACGGAGCTGAGGGGGCGTTGGACGTCGTGCAGCAGCGCCGAGACGGCCGGCCGCAGTGTCGGGTGATCGAGGGAGGGCAGGTCGTCGATCAGCGTGTCGTTCAGGTCGGGGAGCCAGGGCCTGGCATCGAGGGCGACTTCCCCCGCCGGCGCTTCGGAATTCATGGAGGGATGGTGTCATACACCCTCGCGGGGCGCTTCTCAAACGACCGGCCCGGCCGGTGTGTCGGGGACCGGGCCCCGCACGTCACGGACCGGCCCGATGCGCCTATCGGGTGTCCTGTGGACGAACGGCGGCGTCGGTATGGCGGCCGTGTGACGGTACGGGCATGGTGACGGCGATGGCGGCGGCCGGGGAATGACGTCGCACGGCACGATCGTTGCCTGAGGTGACCGAATCCGTGGCCGATTCCTTCACACACGATTTCCCTCCCGGAGGTGTGCATCATGGCCGACGCCGCGTCGCGGCTGACGAGTCTTGCCGAGCAGTTGCTGGGAGCCCCGCTCCCGGTGGGCGTCCGCGCCTGGGACGGTTCGCAGGCCGGTCCGCCGGGCGCGCCCGTCCTGGTCTTCCGCAGCCGCCGGGCCCTGCGCCGGCTGCTGTTCAAGCCGGGCGAACTGGGCCTGGCCCGGGCCTGGGTCGCGGGCGACCTGGGCGTCGACGGCGACCTGTACACGGCGCTGGCGCTGATGTCCCCACTGGTGTGGGACCGCGGAGAGGGCAACAGCCGCGGCCTCGCCCAGGCGCTGCGCGACCCCGCGGTGCGGGCCGCCGCCCGCGACCTGCTGCGGCTCGCGGGGCCGCCGATCCCGCCGGCCCCGCCCCGCGAGGAGGTCCGCAGGCACCGGCACCTGCACACCAAGAGAAGCGACAAGCGGGCCATCAGCCACCATTACGACGTCGGCAACGACTTCTACGAGATCGTCCTCGGCCCGTCCATGGTGTACTCGTGCGCCTACTGGGAGGAGGCCGGCACCCTGGAGTCCGCCCAGCGCGACAAGCTCGAACTGGTCTGCCGCAAGCTCGGTCTGACCCCCGGCCAGCGGCTCCTCGACGTCGGCTGCGGCTGGGGCTCCATGGCGATCCACGCCGCCCGTGAGCACGGCGTCCACGTCGTCGGCGTCACCCTCTCCCAGGAACAGGCCGCCTACGCCCGTAAACGGGTCGCCGAAGAGGGGCTTGCGAACAAGGTGGAGATCCGGGTGCAGGACTACCGGGACGTCGCCGACGGCCCCTACGACGCGATCTCCTCCATCGGCATGGCCGAACATGTCGGCGCCGAGCGGTACCTGGAGTACGCGACCGATCTGTACGGCCTGCTCAAGCCCGGCGGACGGCTCCTGAACCACCAGATCGCCCGCCGTCCGCTGCGGGACGAATCGGCGTACCACGTGGACGCGTTCATCGACTCCTACGTCTTCCCCGACGGGGAGCTGGCCCCGCTCGGCAGCACCGTGTCGCTGCTGGAGCGTGCCGGTTTCGAAGTCCGGGACGTGGAGTCGATCCGCGAGCACTACGCGCTCACCCTGCGCCGCTGGGTGGCCCGCCTGGAGGCCGACTGGAACCGCGCGGTGCGCCTCGCGGGGCCCGGCCGCGCCCGCGTGTGGCGCCTGTACATGGCCGCGTCCGCGCTGGCCTTCGAGCGCAACCGCATCGGCGTCAACCAGGTCCTCGCCGTACGCACCCCCGATTCGGGAGAGTCGGGGTTGCCGTTGCGCACCCGCACCTGGAACTGACGGCGCCCGGGTGTCTGCGGGGGTCGGGTCGGCCGCTGCGGCTCCGCAGGGCCGGCCCGACCCGCTCGCCGAGGGGGCGCGGGCGGGTTCGGCGATGGCGGGGCCGGCGGACGCCCGCAGCCGACCACGGACCGCTCCGTGCCCCAAGGGGGCGCGGGGAACTGCGCGCCTGGCTACGATGCGCCGGCAGTCGACCATGGACCGCTCCGTGCCCCAAGGGGGCGCGGGGAACTGCGCGACCGGCCACGACGCGCCCGCAGCCGACCACGGGCCGCCGCCGGCCCTGAACACGACGGCGGCCCGCACCACCCCCGGCGGGGTCGTGCAGGCCGTCGTCGCGCGGGCACCGAAGGTGCCGACGGGGCCGCGGCGGAACGGACGGGGCGTCCGGCGCCGCGGCTACTCCGACTTGATCGCGCTCAGCATGTTCAGCCGTGCCGCCCGCCGCGCAGGCCACAGCGCGGCCAGCGCGCCGACCAGCGCCGACAGCAGCAGGAAGATCGCGATCCGGTCCCACGGCACGACCAGTTCGTAGGTCGGCATGCTCGCACCGGCGAGCCGGCCGGCCGCCCAGCCGAAGAACACGCCGAGGCCGATGCCGAGGACGCCGCCGAACAGGGAGATGACCAGGGACTCCAGCCGGACCATCCGCTTGACGGACCCGCGGTTCAGGCCGATCGCGCGCAGCATGCCGATCTCCTGGGACCGCTCGAACACCGACATGGCCAGGGTGTTGATGACACCGAGGACGGCGACGAGCACCGCCATGCCGAGCAGGCCGTAGAGCATGTTCAGCAGCAGCGTGAACATCTGCGCGATGGAGTCGGACAGGTCCTTCTTGCTCTGGACCTGGATCCCCGGGTTGGAGTCGAGGGCCTTCTCCAGCTTGTCCTTGGCCGCGTCGGAGGCGCCGCCGGCCATCTTGACCATGACCCGCATGTCACGGGCGTCGGACAGCTTCGGCAGGGCCGCGGTGTCGACCATGACGCCCCGGAACAGCTCGTTGCCCTCGTAGACGCCGGCCACCGTCAGCCGCTTGCTCCTGCCGCCCTCGAAGTGCGCGGTGAACTGCGTGCCGGCCTTCCAGCCGCGGGACTCGGCGGTGCTGTCGTCGACCACGACCTTCGGGCCGGACACCGTGAACGCGCCCTCGTCGACCTTCAGATCGGTCAGTTTGCCGATCGCCGAGCCGTTGACGCCGGTCAGATACTCCGAATCGCCGTCGATCCGGGCCATCGTGTCGCGCATCGGGCTGGACGCGGAGACGTCGTCCAGGGCGGCGAGCCTGCGGTCGACGTCCGGGGAGAGGTCGTTGCCGTTGGCCATCTGCACCACGTAGTCCGCGCGCAGCGCCGAGGAGGCCATCTTGTTGATCCCGGTCTGCAGGCTGCCCGCCATCACCGTCATGCCGGTGATCAGGGTCAGGCCGATCATCAGCGCGGAGGCCGTGGCGGCGGTGCGGCGCGGGTTGCGGACCGCGTTCTGCCGGGCCAGCTTGCCCGACACCCCGAACACCCGCAGCACCGGGGCCGCCGCCGCGATCAGCGGGCGGGACAGCAGCGGGGTCAGGATGAACACGCCGATGATCAGCAGGACGGCGCCCAGGCCCATCGGCGCCTGACCGTCGGTGCCCTTCATGGTGGTCGCGGCCAGCACGACGGCGACACCGGCCGCCGCGAACAGGGCGCCGAGCGTGTTGCGCAGCACCAGCGACTTGGTGGTGGCCTGCGCGTGCAGGCTGCTCATCGCGGCGACCGGGGGGATCTTCGCGGCCCGGCGGCCCGGCAGCCACGCCGCCAGCATGGTGATGACGACGCCGACCGCGAGGGCGGCCACGACCGTGCCCGGCGTGACGACCAGCGGACCGTCCGGGATGGTCTCGCCGAGCGAGCCGAGCAGGGCGCGCAGTCCGGCCCCGATGCCGATGCCGACGGCCAGACCGGTGACCCCGGCGACCGTGCCGACCACGAACGCCTCGATCAGCACCGACCGGGTGATCTGACGGCGGGAGGCGCCGACCGCCCGCAGCAGCGCCAGCTCCTTGGTGCGCTGGGCGACCAGCATGGTGAAGGTGTTGGCGATGATGAAGGTGCCCACGAACAGCGCGATCCCGGCGAAGACCAGCAGGCCCTTGCGCATGCCGCTCATGCTGTTGGTGATCATCCGGGCCTGCTCGTCGGCGAGGGACTGCCCGGTGGTGGTCTTCGTGAGGTCCTTCGGCAGGACCTTGTCCAGCTGGGACTTGAGCGCGGCCTGGCTGGTGCCGGGCTTCGCGCGTACGTCGATCTCGTCGTAGCCGCCGGACTTGCCGAACAGCTTCTGCGCGGTCGGGGTGTCGAACAGGGCGAGGCTGCCGCCCGCGGCGACGTTGCCGTCGTCGGTGGTGAACACGCCGACGATCTTCGGGTTCAGGACCGGCCCGTCGATCGACAGGCGGACGGTGTCACCGACCTTGTAGCCGGTGCGCTCGGCGGTCTTGGCGTCGATGACGACTTCGTTCGCGCCGCGCGGGGCGTGGCCGCTGGTCAGCGGGTAGCGGCTGTCGTCCGTGCCCCAGTAGTTGCCGCCGTTGGTCTGCCAGCCGTTGCCGATCAGTTTGCCGTTCTTGTCGGCCATGGCGGTGAAGCCGCTGACGACACCGACGGCCGAGGCGGCGCCGGGCACCCGGGCGCTCTTGTCGAGCAGCGCCTGGTCCAGGTCGGGGTAGCCGCCGGGCTCGTCGCCCTTGGCTTCCCGGTATTCGGCCGAGACGGCGACGTCGAGGTTGTCGAAGCCCTTGGCGGAGCTGTTCTGGTAGGCGTCGGTGATGGTGTTGGTGAAGACCAGGGTCCCCGACACGAAGGCCACGCCGAGCATCACGGCGAGCACGGTCATCAGGAGCCGGGCCTTGTGCGCGAGTACGTTGCGCAAGGCAGTGCGGAACATGGTGTTCTCTTCAGTCCGTGGTGGGGGCGGGGGTCAGCTGGTGCGGCCCTTGGCGTCGAACCGCTTCATCCGGTCGAGCACCGAGTCCGCGGTCGGCCCGTACATCTCGTCGACGATGCGTCCGTCCGCGAGGAACACCACGCGGTCGGCGTAGGCCGCCGCCACCGGGTCGTGGGTGACCATCACCACGGTCTGCCCCAGTGCGCGCACCGAGTTGCGCAGGAAGCCCAGCACCTCGGCGCCGGAACGCGAGTCGAGGTTTCCGGTCGGCTCGTCACCGAAGATGATCTCCGGCTTGGCGGCGAGCGCGCGGGCGACGGCGACGCGCTGCTGCTGGCCGCCGGAGAGCTGGGAGGGCCGGTGGCCGAGCCGGTCCGACAGGCCCACCATCTGGATCACCTGGTCCAGCCACTGCTTGTCCGGCCTGCGGCCCGCGATGTCCATCGGGAGCGTGATGTTCTCCAGCGCCGTCAGGGTCGGCAGCAGGTTGAACGCCTGGAAGATGAACCCGATCTTGTCCCGGCGCAACTTGGTGAGCTGCTTGTCCTTCAGGGCCCCCAGTTCGGTCTCGCCGATCCGCACGGAGCCGGAGGAGAAGGTGTCCAGACCCGCGACGCAGTGCATCAGCGTGGACTTGCCGGAGCCCGACGGCCCCATGATCGCCGTGAACTCGGCCTGCCGGAAGTCGACGGAGACCTGGTCCAGGGCGACCACCTGGGTCTCGCCCTGGCCGTAGATCTTGGACAGCTCCGCGGCGCGTGCGGCCACGGTGGTGGTCCGGTCGGCGGCGATGGGTGTGGTGGTCACGGGAGGGCGCTCCTGTCGGGACGACGACGTTCGTGGGGACGGGCTGGGCCTGACGCGGCCTTGCTCGGCCTGACGCGGACGGACTCGGCTTGATTCGGTCTGACTCGGTCTGACTCGGTCTGACTCGGCCTGACTCGGCCTGACTCGGACCGGCCGGGCCCGGCGGGGACTGGCTTGGACTGTCTCCATCGTCCTGGTCGTCCGCGCCGTGGGAGTCAGCCGCTGTTCCGGTTCCGGGGGCCGACTTCGGTCGGACGGAAGGCGGCGGCGTCATACCTGGGGATGACGGCGAAGCGCACCGAAAGCAGGACGGCTGCCGCCGACGGGGCGCCGCCTTGCCCCAAAGTTGGAGGGCTGCCGCTGCTGGGGGCGGGGTGGTGCCGTGCCGAAGGCAGGGGGTTGTCGCCGACGGGGCGACGGGGCGGCGCGGGCCGAAAGCGGAGGGTTGTCGCCGATGGGGGGACGGCGGGGCGGCGTTGGGAAAGCCGGAGGGTTGTCGCCGACGGAGGGCGGAGGGGGGTCGTGCCGAAAGCGGGAGGGCTGTGGCCGACGGGGGCGGAGCGGTGCCGTGCCGCGAACGGGTGGGGCGCCCTGGTCCGGGCGGTGAAATTCCGTCATTCCGCGTACGCGCGTGCCCACCGGCCGTCACGCTATTGGCAAGTGCGGATGGGCCGTACCCCCTGCTGATGCCCCCTCAGACATCAATAAAATAAGACAACATCGGTCCGCTCGTCCGCTGTTCGGGGGAGGTATCCCGATAGGCTCGGGACCTCGTAAGCGGAGCCCACGGCCTGCCCGGATGGTGGAATGCAGACACGGCGAGCTTAAACCTCGCTGCCCCTCGCGGGCGTACCGGTTCAAGTCCGGTTCCGGGCACATCCCGCACGACGGCGTCTGACCAGCGCGAACACCTGTCAGACGCCGCTTCCGTTTCCCGGTTCCGGCGCACAGTTGGCGCACCGCGGGAGCACGACTCGGCACCGCCCCGGCATGGCATAGACGGCAAAGCGGAAGAATGCCGACGCCGGGGTCGCACGGGCCGAGCGAAGTGGGGTGCGGGAGCCGTCGAGTTCTGCTACCGGAGCCGGTGCGTGGTGCGGGAACCGATGCCGCGGAAAACGCGCACGTACTCAACCGCTCACTCCCCCTAAGACTCCCGCCGCGCAGGCCGCGGTACTTCACCTTTCAAGCGCACAACACGGCTCCCAACCGGGGTAATACGGACCCGAATCCCCCCCACCTGCGCCGCACCGACGCCGTCCGGCCCCAGAACGCCCGCACACCGCCACCGACCTGGAGCCCCGTGCCGCGGCCCGCGCACTTCCGTCCAAGGTCCTGTGCGTGCCCCGCTGCTTCACCGCCGGCCCGGAGGGTCGGACGCCCGCCGACGGTCCCGCGGACGAGTCGGCGTACGCGAGCGCCGCGTATGCGGACCAGACCCTCATCACCCAGGTCGGCGACGTGGTCACCGACAACCCGTTCCCGGTGCTCAACGTCACGCAGCCCTGGGAGATTTGGCCGTTGCTCTCCCTCACGGCACCCGGAATCGAGCACCACACCGACACCGATGGCGGCGGCAACCCGGTGGCGTGGACGTGGCCGTGAGGCCAGGGCGGGTTGGGCATACCTGCACCGTACGGAATCGGGTCAGGCGGTGGCCGTTCTGCCGCGACTGCTTCGTCAAGGTCGCCGCGAAGCGGGGGCCGGGCCTGCGACAGAAGGGCTGCAACACCTGATGAGATGCCAATCCGAGGCGGCACTTCCCCCGCCTGGCCTGTGACGGCAGGATCGGAGCCATGCGCATTCTGGTGATCGGCGGGACCTGGTTCCTGGGCAAGTCCATTGCAGAGCAAGCGCTCGCGAGGGGGTGGGCCGTCAGCACGTTCAACCGAGGACGATCCGGCCCGGACGTCGAGGGAGTCCAGCCGGTCCACGGTGACCGTACGGTCCGGGAGGATCTGGACCGGCTCGCCGCACACGGTCCGTGGGATGCCGTGATCGACACATCCAGCTCCGACTTGGCGCCGCGTGACGTCCTGCTGTCCACCACCGCCCTCCGGGGCGCGGCACAGCGATGGGTCCACATCTCCACCGTGTCCGTCTACGAGGGCTGGCCTCACCAGCCGTTGACGGATGCCTCGTCGCTGCTGGTGTGTCCGGCGGACGCGGACGAGACGTACGGGTACACGGGCGTGGACGGCAGCCCCACCGTCTACGGGTTCCAGAAGGCCGGCGGCGAACGCGCGGTGATGGATGCCTTCGGGGAGGCTGCGGTCTTCCTGCGGCCCGGCGTGATCCTCGGCCCCGGGGAGTACGTCGGCCGCCTCCCTTGGTGGCTGAGCCGTGCCAAGCGCGGCGGGCGCATGGTGGCCCCGGCCCCGGCCGGGCAGCGCATCCAGCCGGTAGACGTGCGGGACGTCGCGGAGTTCGCGCTGGACCAGGCCGCGAGCTCGACGAGCGGCGGCTACAACGTCACCCATCCGGAGGGGATCACCTTCGACGGCTTCCTCGGCGAGTGCCTGGCGGTGACGGACAGCACCGGAACGCCGGTGTGGGTGGCACCCGAGCTGCTGATCGAGCAGGGCGTCAAGCAGTGGACGGAACTCCCGCTGTGGCGCACGCACGCAGGCGTCTGGTCGGTGGACTCGGCGAGGGCTGTTGCGGCGGGCCTGCGGTGTCGGCCGATCGCTGAGACGATCCGGGACACATGGGCGTGGCTGGCCCGGGACGGGCGCCCCGTGGACCACCCGAGGTGGGCAGAGCACGGGATCGTCCCAGCGAAGGAGGCCAAGATCCTGGCCTCCTTGTGATCAAGATCCTGGCCTTCCTGTGATCAGGCTTCGAGGGCGAGCAGTCCGACGTGCGGGCCGATCTGGTGGGGTGGGGAGACCCGGTTGAAGTCCTCGATCCGTTCCCGGATCTGCCCGGCGAGCTGCGTGCCGTGGTACGCCGGGCGCGAGAGGTGGCGGTGGACGCGGGCGGTACGGACCACAATGCCCGTCATCCGTTGGTCGCTCGGGATCTCCCACACCGGGGCGAGCGCTTCGGCGGCGCCCTCCACATCATCGGCCAAGAGGCGGGCCATGGCCAAGTCGGCCGAGGCGCCGCCCCGGACATGCGCGGACTGTGCATCATGCGTCCGCTGTCCGAGGAGAGTGAGGGCCTGTTGTGCGGCGGCCTCGGCCTGGTCGCTGTCGCCGACGATGAGCGCGGTGGTGCTGTTGGACATGGCCAGTCGCTCGGCGGTGAAACCGAACTCGCCGCCCACCGTGTCGTGGAGTTCGTCCCGGCGGTCGCGGCCGGGCTGCTCGGAGAGACGGATAGCGCGCTGTGCGGAGGCGATGTCGCCGAGGTGGGCGTACGCGCGGGCCTGGATCGCGTGAAGCCGGCGCTCCGCGACATCGCCGAGCCCGCCGTAGGACAGGGCGCGTTCGGCTTTGGCCACGGCCTCCGTGTTGTCGCCGGCGTGGTAGGCGATGTACGCCAGCGAGCCGTCCGCGAAGGCCCGCAGCGGGGTGAACCGTGTGGTCTCACCGAACTGGGCGGCGGTGCGGGCGAACGTCCGCGCATGGCGCAGGTAGCCGAGATTGAAGGCGGCCGCGGACAACAGGGCCGCCGCTTGGCCGTTGAGGATCATCAGGGCTTGGAGCTGTGCGGGAACCTGCGTGCGGTCGCGCTGGTCCTCGACCTTCCGGCGTAGCTCCTCGGCCTCCTCGAACGCCCTCACGGGGGCGAGTCGGTGGTAGCGGCGAGCGAGGGTGACGACCTGGTCGTGGAGTTCGTCGATGGTGTTGTCTGAGATGGACATACCGGCGGTTGCGTCGGCGGCCTCATGGGCATCACGTGCGGTCATTGCGATTTTTTCTTCCAGATCCAGGTCGTATGCGGATACCTGGGGGTCGATGACCTCGGACGGGTGCGCGAACAGTTGCGCCGCGGTGTAGCCGGGGAACATGCGCTCAAGTACCGTGCACGTCTCCGCGCCGGGCAGGCCCAACAGCTTGCCGCCGGTCCAGCGCCGGAACTGAGGCTCGCCACAGGTCGGATTGTTGGGGTTCCGGCCGAACAATTCCACGCCGGTCAGCGTGAACCGCTCATTGAACTTGCGGTACGTCAGCCTCTCCCGGTCACACAGCAACCTGAGCAGTGTGGTCGGTTCGCTGCTCATACCGCCCCCAGTCTCCAGCGCCGTTCAACTGGCGCGTCCGCGGATCGATCACCCTTCTCGGGAAGGGGATACCGCCGTCTCCCTCCGTGGCAACCCTCCCTGGACAGAAGCGACTTCGAAGCTACCCCGAAGCTGTGTCTGTCACTCAAAAGCGCCTCATAGGCAACCCCTCGGGCAATGGCGGGGCTTCGGGCAAGCGGAGAACGCTGACCGACAACCCCGAGGCGGAGGCCCGTCTCTCCGCTCCTGACAAAGGCGTGACGATGACCAGATCAAGCACGGCCCCCGGCGCCCGCGGCGCTGGCCAGGGCGCGCAGGTGCAGGACACGGGAAGTGCGGCGGCGGCCAGTTGTGTGACGACCGCGGAACAGCAACTCGCCGTCGCTCACTGGCTTCTGGCTGCCGCTGATGACCGGGCTACCGCCCTTGCTCAGTGGCAGGAGCAGGGCGTTGCCCTACTGGCCTGCGGTGGGGTCCTCTGCGCCGTGCGGATTCCTGCACGCCTGGTGTGGGCGGCGGCCGGCACGGAGGAACTGGAGGACGTGGACCGCTTCCTCCGTCAGTTCTTCGACGGTGGAGCGGTGTTCATGGACCTCCATGCCAGCCTGTACTACGCCCTGGTCCGCGGGGCCAGGCCAGAGTGGGGTGACCGGGTGTTTTCCGGGGCCGGGGTGGATCGCCTTGGCCGGGATCACTTCCTGGGTGTTCCCTCTCCGCAGCTCACGGAGCGGCGCGGGCGCGCCTACTGGTGCGTGCCCATGGAATCCCCGGGTGACCTCACCTACGCGGATGAGGTAGCGGATCTCATCTTCCAGGGCTTGACGGCCCGGGCGGAGGCAGGCCCCCGGTGACCATCCCAGAGGTGTCAGCAGGCTCCGTGATCCCCGGACGCCGTCCCACCTTCCGCGCGGAGGTGATCACAGCCGCTCTGGGGCCGATGCCGTGGCTCACAGCCACGGGCCGCCTGGAGCAGGTCCTCACGGCGTGGGGCCGCGGGCACCTGGCGGAGGTTCCCGTGGGTATCGGCTTCGACGTTCTCCTGATCCCTGGCCCGTTGGCAGTGGAAACCATCCGGCGGATGCATGAGGCGGGGCGCCGGACGGGTCCGGTCGTACTCGGCCCGCTCGGCGGCGAGTTCATCCTCCAGCGGGGTTCCGTCGCCGGCTGGGACGCCCCCCACTCCAGCACGCTGCCGCGGGGGACGCTGGTCCTCCTCCCGCCGCCTGGCGTCCACGCCCCGGAACTGGTGGCCGACCGCGGCTGGCTCGTCCCGCCCTGCCATCCGGAGAGGGGCGCGCCGCTCGGCGCCGAGGTGACACCGGGCGGCGCGCTCTTGGAGCCCTACCTTGCGTCGGTCGGGGCGGCCCGAGAGGAGCGGCGGCGATGCGCATGAGGCCGGACAGCCCGACCGGTCAGCTCCTCTACGCCTTGGTCCTGGGCGTCCTCCTGGGTGCCCTCGTGGCCGGTATCGGCCGCTGACCCCATGACCGGCTCCGGTCGCTCGCGCCCCAGGGGGCGACCGGAGCCCCACAGCGCCCGCCGGTTTCCCGCTCCCGACTCTCCCCCGCAGGAGCCGGCGGACCCGGCGCCGTCACTCTCGTCTCGACAAAGGAAGGTTCTCGATCGTGTTGCCTCCGGCACCGTCAGGTGTTGTTCCGTACATCGCCGGTTGGAGTGAGGAAAGGCTCCTGTCGTGTCCGATCACCCGCCGCCGCATGGTCCCGGGGATCGCGTACGCGGATGAAACCCCGTACGACCGAGACAGTTTCGGTGTGCTGTGGGCTAGGTACGCCCTCCGACCCAAGCGGCGCCGGGGCAGTCCACAGCTGCGGAACGTCCACCCCTACCGGCAGCGTCGGGCGATGCTGAACATGATGTGCCAAGTGTGCTCCCGTATGCCGCCGGACCCGCATGGCCCGCATCTGTTTCTCCTGCGGGACAGCGTCGGCGCGATCCGGGAGGGGGAGCGGACGACGAGTCCGCCCGTGTGCGTGCCGTGCGCCGGGATCTCCATCCAGCTCTGCAACGCCCTGCGCGGTGGGCGCTTCGTGGCGGCATGGGTGAGGCACGTACCCGCGTGGGGAGTCGTCGGTCCCCTCCACCATCCCCTGACACTCCAGCCGATCCCGGGGTGCCACATGGAGCAAGTGAAGTACGGCTCGGAGTGGGCTCCGTGGGTCCGGGCCGCCCGCACGATGGTGGAACTCCGCGGGGTGACACCGGCGGACCTGGACCGGGAGTTCGCGGCCCTCGGCCGCGACCGCCTGGAAGAGGAATTCGCCCGGGTCGCGGAGCTGAGGACGGTCACCTGCCCCTGACACCCGCCTCGGGCCGGTCGCGGCGCCGTGACCATCTCCCTGTGCCGCAAGGACCCGCACTCTTCCCTCGTCGTCCCCGGCCCGAGGCGGGCCCCACGTCCCGGCTGACTCCCCATGGAGAAGTGACGGCAGCCCGGGACACCGGCCCCGGCCGACCTGTACGGCCGGGGCCGTCATGCCCCTTCATCCACCGCTCGCGTCCCCTCTGGGAGGTTCCATTGACCGCTCGATCGCTCATCAAGGCCGAGCAGGCGACGTCCTGCTACTTCCGCACCACTGTGGAGCACCCGTACCGGAAGGCGCTCATCCAGATCTGTGAGCCCTGCAACGAGTCGTGCAAGCACTGCTTCGTGTCGGCGACCAAGCGCGGCGACTACATGGACTGGGGCGCCGTCCGGGACCAGCTCATCCCGCAGCTCATCGAGGCCCGGGTCAACCGGATCACGATCACCGGGGGCGAGCCGTTCATGCACCCGGACCTCATCCCCATCATCGACGACTTCCGGGAGGTCGGTATGTCGGTCGGCGTGTGCACGAACGCGACGATGGTGACGAACAAGCAGATCGCCACGCTCGTTGAGCTGGACGTCCACATGAACGTCAGCCTCGACGGGTTCTCAGCTGACTCGCACGGCGTGTTCCGTGGTCGTAGCGAGGGGTTCGCCGAGACCGTCGACACAGTCGAGCGCTTCGCCAAGGCGGGCATCCTCCAAGGGCTGCTGTGCACGCCGAACAATCTCGCCGAGGACGAGGAGTATGCGCAGCTCTGCGAGTTCGCCAGGCAGCAGGGCGCCAAGTACGTACTCCTCAACCCGCTCGGCGAGATGGGCCGGGGCGCGTCCAAGTCCGCACAGCGACTCCGCAGGCCGGACGACCACATGCGGCACATCCACGGCCTGACGATGCCGTTCGCCGACGACGACTTGGATGTGGTGCACATCAGGTTCCCCAACGACGACAAGCCGTTGGCCGGCTGCGAGGCGGGGACGATCATCTACGTCTTCACCAAGGGCGAGGTGACGGTGTGCCCGTACCTCGTTTTCGCCGCGCGGACGAGGGTGAGCCAGCACCCGGACACCGACTTCATCGTGGGCAACGTATGGCAGGACGACGACATCGCCGCCCGGCTGGACGCCTACAGGTTCCACGACCGGTGGACAGTGGGGGATAACCCCACCTGTGGTTCGTGCTCGATGAGCGAGAGTTGCGGCAAGGGCTGCCCGGCCGCCGTGGTCGCCTCTGGCCAGCGGATCGGCGCCGTGGACACCGAGCTATGCCCCGTCGTCCCCCGGCAGACCCGCATGCTGCCGGTGGTCGGTGTCTCGTGAGCGGCCGGTTCATCACCCTTGACGGCCCGGGCGGCGTGGGCAAGTCCACCGTGGCCGCCACCGTCGTGGAGTTGCTGCGCGCGGAGAACCACTCGGTGTACGCCACGCGGGAGCCCAGCGACAGCCCCCTCGGGCAGCTCGCCCGCCACGGCACGGAGGAGTACGGGGGGATGAGCATGGCGTGCCTGATCGCCGCCGACCGGTACCGGCACGTCGAGCAGGAGGTCCGGCCGGCCCTTGCGCGCGGCGACCTGGTGGTGTGCGACCGGTACGTCCCCTCATCCCTCGTGCTCCAGGTGATGGACGGCGTCCCGCGCGATGTCGTGTGGGAGCTGAACCGGCACGCGGACATGCCGGACCTGGCCGTCATCATCAACGCCCGCGCGGACACCATCGCCAAGCGCCTGGGTGAGCGGGGCCCGCACAGCCGGTACGAGCGCGAGCCTGGCGGTACCGAGCGGGAATGCGCTCTGTACTACGAGGCCGCTAGGTTCCTCATGGCCGCAGGCATCCGCGTCCTGCAACTGGACGCCTCAACCGTCGGGCCGGAAGACATCGCCCGCACGGTCGTCGCGGCGATCGAGGAACCAAGGACGAGGGGCCGCTGATGACCACTCTGGACGTGCTGACGTTCAACCTGAACAACCCCGGCCGGGAGCGCGCGGAGCGACAGCTCGCCTACCTGGCTGCCCGGCCGGAGCCGGTGCTCGTGCTCACGGAGACCGCGGACAGCGCGGGCTGTGACCTCCTGGCCTCCCGGTTCGAGGCGGCCGGGTACTCCGTGACGTTCCCCCGCCCAGAGCGGGGAGAGCGCGGCGTGATGGTCGTGAGCCGGCTCGCCACCGTCCCCGGCTCCCAGGTGGTGGACTACCTCCCGCACCGGGCCGTGCCCGTCATCGTGGAGACCGACGACGGGCACGTGTCCATCGTGGGCCTCTACGTGCCGTCACGGGACGCCAGGGAGGCGAAGACCGAGAGGAAGCGGCGGTTCCTCAGCGCCGTCCAGAAGGGCCTTCCTACGTCCTTTGGGCGGCACGAGATCGTCATCGGAGACTTCAACATCCTGGAGCCCGACCACAGCCCGCGATACCGGTTCTTTCAGCCGTTCGAGTACGACTTCTACACCTGGCTCGGCCAGGCCGGCTACCGGGACGCCTTCCGCGTCCTCCACCCGCTCGCCGCTGAGTATTCGTGGGTGGGTCGTACCGGGGACGGCTACCGGTACGACCACGCGCACGTGACCGGTCGCCTGGCGACCGTGCTGCGCGGCTGCTCCTACGTGCACGAGGTGCGCACCGGCACAGACCGGCTGACCGATCACTCCGCCCTGTCCACGTCGCTGGGGCTCCAGCCGACACGGCCGCTACCGGTGGCCGACCCGACGCGGGACGCCGACCTGGCGCCCGCCCTGTTCTGACGAACGAGGAGGACTCGATGGGAGACCGCATTTGGGACCAGGTGGACCGGCTACGCCAGTGGCTGGACGACGAGGCGGCCCCGGCCGCGCGGGGAGACGTGCGGCTGCTCCGTGTACTCAAGATCGTGGAGGAGGCCGGGGAAGTCGCCGAGGCCGTACACGGCGCGCTCGGCGCCAACCCCAGGAAGGGCCACTCCCATACGTGGGAAGACGTGAACAAGGAACTGGTCGACGTCATCGTGACGGCCATGGTCGCCCTGGGCACGATCGCGCCGGATCCACAGCGCATGTTCGAGGAGCGCCTGGATGCCCTGGTTGACCGGGTGACGCCGAAGCCGCAGATCTAGCAAGCCTCCCGCTGTTAACCCTTTCGGGTGACTACCTGTGGTTACCTGTATTCACATAGTCACAGCGGACAATTGCAGGGTTAAATGACACCTGTTGTTTCGGCCAAATAGCCGTGACTCGACGGAACAGGCTGCCGCGCCCGCGTGGTGCGGCGGGGCGGTTCCCCTCGTCCATACTCCGCAGGTTGGGCAAGGGGTCGGGTGGTCCCGGCGGCGAGACGTGCCGTCGGGGCCACTTTCTGTCATACGGCCCGAAGCCCCTTCGTATGCATGCCGCTGCATGATTTGCCGCCCTCCTGTCGAGAGGAAGCACGGGAGGCGCACGTCGAGGCAAGCCGGGCCCAGCAGGTCGGCGACCTTGCGGTGATACGTGGTCGTGTCCGGGTTGCCCGCAGGACACCAGTGTCTGGGAGTCATCACTTGGTGTGAATATCGAGGCACACTCGGCCACCGGTTATGGCATGGTCAGATCATGAAGAGGATCGCAACGGGGGCGGCAACGACACTTGCCGCGACGGCCCTTCTCACTGGCAGCCTCACTACGCCCACCCATGCCGCACCGGCCTGGGACAAGACCGTCAAGTGCAAGCAGAAGGACTGGGACGACCGGGTGATCCCCACCCGTGTCGGCAACAGCAAGCTCGGCTGGAAGCACTTCTCCGGCCCGCACAACATCAAGAAGTGCAAGATCGTCAACGCTGCTATCAACGGCAAGCCTGACAAGAAGAACGGCGCCCGCCTTGAGTACTGGGCCTATGCCTGGAACGGCAACCGCCGCGTGCAGGTCATCGTGATCGTCCAGTACGCCCGCAAAACCGCCGACGGAGACTACGACGCCGGCCCCGGCCAGAAGATCGGTGTCATCACTGCCTACTGCAAGGGTGTGAACAGGTGCCCGAACTGGCTCAACCAGTGACATCGTCTGACGTGTGACTCTCACGTACGACGACATCGCGGAGCGGCAGGCGGATATCGTCCGCCTGCTGCTCCACCACATCCATGCCCCCCTGCCCGACGGCCGGTTCATCCGCGGTGTCCTGCCCTCGCCGCCTCCCGCCGTGGAGGTCCGGATCGTCACGGGCCCTCAACACACCAGTGTCCCGGGAGACTTGATTGCCTGGGAGATCCCTCTGCGCACCATCGAGGACCCCGAGGAACTAGCGGGTCCGCATGACGTCCTCGGCATCGTGCGCGCCTTGAACACCGGTACTCAGATCTTCTCCAGCAGCCGTGTCGACACGGTGATGGGTATGACCCTCATCCATGTGGATCCGGAGCAGATCGCTCCCGTCGGCCCGGGGGAGTGCGACAACGCCTTCACTATCCTGCGCACCCTTACCTACCCCTGGACTGAAGAACAGCCCGATCCGCGGCTGCGAGGTTTCCTCCTCCAGGGCCCCGACCGGATGCGCCTGTATGTCGACCACGAAGAAGACACCGACGTGGTCGCCGCCGACGTACGACCGTCCGGTGCCCTGACCGCACTCCTCGCGGCACTTCCCTCCCTGATCGAGGAGAGTGAGCGGATTGTGCGGGGCGACATCGACGACCCGCACTGCTCCCGGCTGATCGACCTTGTCGATTGGTGACGTCTTGGGAGTGTCATGGGGAACCACGGCTTGCTGCTCTTCCGGAGGACCCGTTCCTGCGGCTGCCGTCGGATGAACTCGGTCCGGAAGTGGAGGTATCCGCTGTCGTCGGAGCGTGCGAGTTTCCTCCAGTGAGGGGAGGCACAGAGCGCGGTGGCCGCGACGACCTCTGGATAGACGGCGATGCAGCGGCAGGCGTCCCAGATTTGCGGGTGGCTGGTGATCACGTCTCGGGTTGTTGGAGCGGAACGGCCATCAGTGGACACTGAGCGGTGTGGCTGACGACTACGCCACGGCTGCGCAGGGAACCGACCAACAGAACGAGGCGGTGCATGTACCCCTCCCGGCTGGTGATCGTGGGCCCGGGCCGAGCGCGCTCGCTGCACTGGTCAGCTGGCGCCGGGCTGGCGCGCTGCCATCGCCGTACTCGATGGAGTCGCCGTAGACGAAGCCGCCCGGATGCCCGTCGGCGTACGACGTGCGCAGGGCAGACCCCGGAGGCGGCACATTCGCGCTGGTTGTCGGCTTTGCTCAGCGCTGTCTCGGCTTCGCGTAGACGGGTGTGGGCCTGGTGCCGGTCGCCGGCCAGGGATACCGCGTGGGCCTGCTGTCCACGCAGGAACGCGACCGGACGAGGCCCTGCGGCCGGCGCCGCCTCGGCCGCGGAGTCCGCCAGATCGAGCGCCATCTGCCCGCGTCCGAGGTTCGACGCTTGCAGCGACATGCCGCGCAGCGTGCCGCAGACTGGCCACATCGCGGGCGGCACCCGGGAACTCATCGGCCACTGCTCAGCCCTGGCGGGCCGCTCCCTCTGGCCAGACGACGTCGACGGGCAGTCCGGCGGCACGGGCTTCCAGGACCGTGTCCGCTGTTCCCCCGCCCTTGGGGCTCGGCGGCGAGCCGTCCCAGATGGCGACGAGCCGTTCTGCTCGCCTGAGCACTTCGCTGTTGGCGTCCTCGTAGGCGGCCCGGTTGGCGTGGTCGTGGTCCAGAACCACGACGTCCGAGGCAGCCTCGATGAGCCGGTCGAAGACGGGAGCGTGGTCAGGCTTGACCTTCGCCTCCCGGTAGTCCCGCGATGGAAGAACCACGATCAGGCTGCCACCGACATCGAGCAGCGCTTCGGCGAACAGCGAGTCGGAGCCGCGCGCGATGCACGAGACCCCGACCAGGCTTCCATCAGCGTGTTCGGCGAGCAGCTTCCGCAAGGCGGCGCGCACCAGCTCGGTGCTCGGCTCGGTCAGGTCCATGTGCCCAGTCACGGCGAACGTGGTCACGTCGCTCCTTCGGCTTGACAGCACTTCGCGGATCCTTGCCCGCGCTTCGCCGACCGTACGCGATGATGACCGGCCGACCGTGTACGGATACAGCTGGCCGAGCTGCGCACGGACGCGATTGGACCGGGTGCAGCCCGCGGCGTCGACCGCGCGGTGCGTCTGGGCCACGGCTCCGATCACGTCGCCCATCAGGAAGTGGCACTCAGCCAAGCCGATCAGGTCGAGGGCATGACTGCGGCCGGCCTCGGAACCACGTGTGGCCAGCGGCACGAGTGGGCCGCCCGACGCGACCGGCGCCTGGCGGCGGAGTGGCAGATCACCGGTGCGCGCCGTGACGCCCCCCTCACCGACGGAGTTCGCGCCTCCCACGTTGCGGCTGACGCGCCGCGCGCCCTGCTGGAGCGGGGCGGGCCGGCATGGGTGACGGTCGGCGTCGGCCTGAACGCGGACGCTGCCCGGGAAATCCTTGGTCATGCGTCGACGGCGGACCGGGGCGTGGTGGGTGTGTCCGACCGGACGCCCCGCGCGGGATCGTGGAGTGGGACGGCCACCAGTGGGCCCCGAGCCGTGTGGCCGACGACCGCGCCACGGCTGTGCGGGAGACCGGCCGGTAGAACGAGGCTGAGCGCGTGCCCCTCCCACACTTCGGTCGCCTGCCCGCCGCGCCGGAGCCGTGGCGGCCCACGGAAGTGTTCCACCGCCCCTGAGCCCCGAGTCGGCGGCCCGGTTGTGAGAGCCCTCCCGGTAGTGACGCCTTCACCGGCACGGGTTGGTCAGACGGTGAGTTTGATGGCCTCCAGGAACGGGGTGTTGTCCATGGTGCCGCCGAAGAGGAATTCGGGGCGGGGGTTGACGCACTGGTGGTCGCCCCAGCCGCGGTTGTGGACGGCGGCGTCGCGGCAGATCTGGCCGGTGCCGACGTTGATGGCGAAGCCCGTCATGTAGGGGCCGCTCTTCTTGGGGTTGCCGATGAAGAAGTCCTTGCCGTCGTCGGTGATAGACGTCCACGCCGGTTGCCAGCTGCCCTGCCCGTTGGCCGAGTTGTCGTCGTGCAGTACGGCGTTGGCGGCCGAGCCGCCCGTTCCGCTCACCGAGATGTTGAGGGCCTTGATCGCCTTGTTCCGGCCCGACGTACCGGCGATCGTGCCGTCGCACACCGGCTTCTGCCAGCCCTGGCCGGCCACGTACGCCCGGTAGCAGATGTGCCGTCCCGACGGGTCGTTCGCCGCCAGGCGCCGTACGGCCGTCGCCGCCGTGTCCCGTGCGGGCTTCGCCGTCACCGTCGTGACCACCTTGGGGGCGTTCGCGGTGACCGTGACCGTGGGGGGCGGCGCCGCCATGCCGTCCTTTCCGTGCGGCTTGCGCGACTTGCTCGCGCTCGGGCTGGCCGTCGGGGACGGGGTCAGGCTCGGGCTCACCGATACCGTCGGGGCCGGCGGCTGCGTAGGCGTCGCCTTCTCCTGGGGTGTGCTGTTCACCTTCGCCGCCTGGCCCCGGTGGTCGTCGTCGCCCGAACCGCCGCTGCCCAGGACCACCAGCGGGATGATCACCAGGGCCGCCACCAGGAGCGCCACCGGACCTATGATCAACGGCCGGTTCAGCAGTCCCGGGGACGCGTACTCGTCGTCCGACTGGCGTGACTCGTTGCGGCGGGTGGGCCTGGCCGGGCCCGGGGTGCGGTGCAGGGCGGGGGTGCGAGGTGCGGGGCTCAGACCCACCGGCTCCGGTAGCGCGTACGCCGCCTCCTCCAAATCCACCCCGTCCAGTTGCGGCCCCTCCCGTTCCGTCTCGTCCAGCCGCGTCCCCTCCCGTTCCGCCCCGTCCAGTCGCGCCCCCTCCGGTTCCGCTCCCGCCAGCTCTGCCCTCTCCGGTTCCGGCTCGTCCCATTCCGTCTCGTCCGGTTCCGCACCCTCCGGTCCCGGCTCGTCCGGTCCCGGCTCGTCCCCTTCCGGCTCGTCCCGTTCCGCCTCCGCCGGTCCTGATGCCCGCCGTTCCAGCGCCCAGGGCTCCGGAGCGGGCGGCTCTTCGGCCGCGGACGGCAGACGCAGCCCGTCGCCGTACCCCTTCTCAAAGGTGACCGGCTTCTCCTCGGCCACCTCCGTACCTGGGTCCGTGTCCTCCGTGTACCCGGGGTCCACCGTCGCGCCGTCGCCGCCCAGGGCGGACGGCTCCAGCAGCCTGCTCGAACCGTCCGGTGCCACCTCCACGTACGCCACATAACCCGCCGCCGGGTCGGAGACGGACGCCGTCACCGTGCCGCCGCGTTCCCGGGCGTGCTGGTGGAGGGCGTCCAGGACCGCCGCGTCGGCCTCCGCCCCCTCCGTGGCCGGGACGGGGCGGCCGTCGAGGGTGGCGGAGCCGTCGCCGGAGATGACCACCGTGAAGTGGGTGGTGAGCTTGGACACCTTTCCAGGGTCCGCCCTTGCGTTCGCGTCGCCTTCCGTGACCGGGCCGCCCGTTTCCTCGTTTCGGCTCATGCCCATTCCTTCCTGCCGTTCCCGGCGTCGAGACCGGCGGTATCGCAACGGGCGCCGCACGGGAACGGTTCAATGGCAGGCGCGGCGGCCGGAGTTGAGGGTCGCCCCTGGCCGCCCCCATCGCTACGCACGGTGATCGGGACAGAAGGGCACGTTCCGTCAAACGGGCTGTCGTCGGCCCCCGCGTCACTAGAGTCGCGGTGGTGAGTGTCTACGCGAATTCCTTGCGCTTCACCGTGCTGGGGCCCGTCCGAGCGGTGCACGGTGAGCAGGAACTGGACCTGGGCTCCCCACAACAGCGCGCGGTACTGGTCGCGCTGCTCCTCCGGCGAGGACGCCCCCTCACGCTCGGTGAACTCGTCGACGCCGTCTGGGGCGAGGAGCCGCCCGCCGCCGCCGTGTCCGTCCTGCGGACCTATGTCTCACGGCTCCGCAAGATCCTGGAGCCAGAGCGGGACCCGGCCGAAGCCCCCCGGTTGATCGTCTCCGTCGGGGACGGATATCTGGTGCGGGTCGCCGAAGACTCCCTGGATCTCGCCGGGTTCGAGCGGCAGGTCGAAGAGGCCAAGAAACTGCGCGTCGACGGGGACCTGTCCGGCGCCGCCTCGCTGCTGCACTCCGCCCTCGGCCGGTGGCAGGGAACCGCGCTCGCCGGGATACCCGGGCCGCTCGCCGCGTCGGAGCGCACCTGGCTGGAGGAGGAACGGCTCAGCACTCTGGAGACCCGGCTCGACCTCGACATCGAACTCGGGCGGCATGCCGAGGTCGTCCCCGAACTCTTCTCGCTCACCCATCGGCATCCGCTGCGGGAGCGATTATGCGGACTGCTCATGCTCGCCCTCTACCAGGGCGGGCGACAGGCCGAGGCCCTTGCCGCCTACCGTCGCGCCCGCGCCGACCTCGTCTCCGAGCTGGGCGTCGAACCCGGCCCGGAACTCCAGCAGGTGCATGACCGGATCCTCGCCGCCGATGTCTCCCTGGCCGCCCCGGCCGCCCGGTCTCCGGCCGCACCGGCCACCGACACGGGCGCCGCCGGCGCCGTCGGCGACCACCTCGCCCGGCCCGCCCAACTCCCGGCCGATCTGCCCACCTTCGTCGGACGGCGTGCCGAACTGGACCGCGTACGTGCCCTGTTGCCCGCCGACGGGCGGCCGGCCGGCACCGTCGTGATCAGTGCCATCGGCGGCATGGGCGGCGTCGGCAAGACCACGCTGGCCGTGCACTGGGCCCATGAGATCGCCGGCCGGTTCCCCGACGGGCAGCTCTACATCAATCTGCGCGGCTTCGACCCGGCAGGGCCGGGGATGGCGCCGGACGAGGCGGTCCGGATCCTGCTCGACGCGTTCGGTGTTCCTCCGGTGCGCATACCCGCCGGGCTCGACGCCCAGGTGGCCCTGTACCGGAGTCTGCTCGCCCAGCGCAGAGTGCTGATCCTGCTCGACAACGCCCGCGACGCCGACCAGGTGCGCCCGCTGCTGCCGGGGTCCCCGGGATCCCTGGTGATCGTGACCAGTCGCAGCCGGCTCGCCGGGCTGGTGGCCGGGGAAGGCGCGCATCCGCTGACACTGGACCAGCTGTCCTCGGCCGAGGCGCACGACCTGCTCGCGCGGCGACTCGGGGCCGAGCGGCTGGCGGCCGAACCCGGCGCGGCGGCGGAGATCGTCGCGCGCTGCGGCCGGCTGCCGCTCGCACTGGCGATCGTCGCCGCGCACGCGTCCGTCAACCCGCACTTCCCGCTCAGCGCCATCGCCGAGCAGGTACGCGAGAGCCACGGCAGCCTCGACATGTTCGCCGGCGGCGACCTCGGCACCGATCTGCGGGCCGTGTTCTCCTGGTCGTACCGGGCGCTGTCCGCCCCGGCGGCACGGCTGTTCCGGCTGCTCGGACTGCACTGCGGTCCGGACATCTCGGTGCCCGCCGCGGCGGCGCTCGCCGGGCTCACTCCGCGCGAGATCCGCGCGCCGCTGCTCGAACTCACCCGCGCCCATCTGCTGGCCGAGCACTTCCCCGGCCGCTACGCCCTGCACGACCTGCTGCGTTTCTACGCCGCCGAACGGGTCGCGAGCGAGGAGAGCACCGAGGAACGGGACCGGGCCGTGGAGCGGCTGCTCGCCTGGTATCTGCACACCGCCGACGCCGCCTACGCGCACATCACCCCGCAGCGCCCCCGCATCCCGCTCGAACCGCCGCCCGACGGCTGCCGGCCGCTGCGGTTCAGCTCCCACGACCAGGCCCTGGACTGGTGCGAGAGGGAACGGCCCAACCTGGTCAACGCGGTGCACCGGGCCGCCGAGTGCGGGCAGTGGGGCATCGCCTGGAGGCTGCCCGCCGCCCTGTGGGGCTTCTTCTACCTGCGCAGCCATCTGCACGACTGGCTGGACAGCGCGCGGACCGGCCTCGCCGCCGCCCGCGCCGCCCGGGACAGCCGGGGCGTGGCCCAGGCCCTCGCGGACACGGCCGCCGCGCTGCGCAGCCTGGGCCGCTACGACGAGGCCGCCGCCCACTTCCACGACGCGATGACCGCGTACCGGGACCTCGGCGACCTCCAGGGCAGGGCATCCGCCGTGACCAACCTCGGCGACAGCTATCTGGAGGCGGGCCTGCTCGACAAGGCCGTCGAGTACACCCGCCGGGGACTTGTCCTGGACCGGTTCCTCGGCAGCAGCTGGGGCGAGGGGATCGGGCTGTCCAACCTGGGCGACGCCTACCAGCGGCAGGGCCGGTTCGACGAGGCGATCGCCTGTCTGGAACGGGCGCTGACCGTGCTGCGCGCCGACGACAACCGCTGGGTGCAGGGGGTCACCCTGGACATCCTCGGTACGGTGCACCGGCGCCTGCGCCGTTACGACGACGCCCTCGCCCACTACCACCGGGCGCTCACCACGCACCGCGACATCGGCAACCGCTGGGGCGAGGGCCACACCCTGGGCAACCTCGGCGACGTCCAGCTGGCCGCCGGCGACCCGGA
The DNA here is from genome assembly GCF_057537855.1 of Streptomyces diversicolor. Classification (NCBI taxonomy): domain Bacteria; kingdom Bacillati; phylum Actinomycetota; class Actinomycetes; order Kitasatosporales; family Streptomycetaceae; genus Streptomyces; species Streptomyces diversicolor. The sequence continues at coordinate 29,707 of NZ_BAAJXA010000016.1, read as the reverse complement.
GGCGGCCCGCGCCAGCTGGCACCAGGCCCTCGCCATCTTCGCCGAGTTCGACCACCAGGACGCCGAGACGATCCGCGCACGGCTCGGCCGGCTGGCGGACCCACCCGATGAGGGTGCTCCTCCCGCCTGACCCGTGCGAACGGCCTGACATGCGGCTTCGGTCTCCTTCGGTGGTCGGCACCCCGCCGTGTCCCGGGGGACGGCCGGGCCACGGCGGGGTGTTTCCGGTACGAGGTGCCTCCCGCACGGTCCCGCGGCGCCGGCTTCGGCTCATGCGGCGTCGTCCGGCTGCGGCGCCGCCGTGGTCGCTCGCGCAGTTCCCCGCGCCCCTTCAGGGCGCGACCCCCGACGCCGCTACCGCGACGAGTCTCCCGTCCGACGGACGGCGGTCGGGAAGGGCTCGGTGGCCGTACGGACTGCGGCGCCGTCCAGGCCGGGGCTCCGATTCCACCGCCTCCGGGACGGCCACGCGCGCTTGTCGCCGCCTTGCGGTCCGCCGTTCAGCCCGCCTCGCGGTACGCCACGCCGGACGCGTTCGGGGTCGTACCGTCGTACAGACCGGTCGGGGCGGTCCGCGTGGACAGCGTGAACCAGGCGTAACGCTCCACGAAGTCCAGGCCGCCCAGCATCTGCGCGGACGACTTCACGAAGTCCGTCTGCTGCTGGGCGCTGGGGTAGCGAGGGGTGCCCTGCGAGAAGTCCGTGAGGGCGTACTCGGTCAGCCAGATCGGCTTGTGGTAGCGGTCGTACACCGCCTGGAGGTACTGGCGCAGCTGGTTGGCGGCGTCCGGGCCGAAGTCGCCGCCGTACCAGTGCAACGGGATGAAGTCGACCCGCAGCCCGCGCTGCTCGGCGCCCTGGAGGAAGCGGTCAAGCCAGCCGCCGGCCACATCACCGCCGTACGCCACGGCCGGCGCGCCCAGCCGAAGGCCCGTCGACTCCAGCCGGGGCCACAGGTCGAGCGCCTGCTCGACGGTCATGTTCGACTGCTGCGGCAGGTCCGGCTCGTTGAAGCCGAGCAGCGCCTTGCCCTCCCGGGCGGCCTGCCCCAGCCGTTCGTCGGTGACCGATCCGGGGCCCCAGATCATCGGTACGTACTCGACCCCGGCCGGCGCCGCGACGGGGCCCGTCGTGGAGTCCCAGTTGTAGTACCAGGAGGCCCCGGAGTCGGCCAGCGCCTGCGCGGCACCGTCGACCGGGTTGAGGCTGACGCCCCGGCGGGACGGGGCCGGTGTCTCCCCGGTCCTCGGCGTGCCCTGTTCAGGGGCCGGGGCTGCGGTGGCCCGCTCCTGGGCCATGGGGGTGGTGCCCTGGAACGCGACCGTCATCCCTGTGCACCGGGTGCACTGCCGCACGACCTGGTTGCCCGGCTCGGCGTCCTGCCTGGACCAGGCGTACGCCGTGGGGCACTTCTGGTTGACGGCGTCGCTGTAGGGGGTCTTGGCGTCCCGGTTCGGGTTGACGCAGACCAGCGCCTTGCCGCTGTCGTCCCTGACCAGGTTGTCGGGCGGGCAGCCGGACAGCAGGTCCACGGCGCAGCCCGTCGCCGAGCACTCGCCGTCCTGCGGCACCTCGACGTCGTCCGGGGTGATGGTCACGAAGACGGACACGGCGTTGACGTAGCTGACGTCGTACCAGGGCGCCAGGGAGTCCGCCGGGTCGAAGTTGAACTCCGCGAGGCTGGTGGGCTGTTCGCCGGTGGAGCAGTGGTCGGCGTACGGGCCGCAGTCGCCCACGGCGCAGTGGAAGGTGCTGCCGTCCTCGCCCGTGCAGCCCTGGCGGGCGAAGAAGGTGCCGCGCCAGTGCCCGGCGCCCTCGTGTTCGGGGACGGTGATGGTGGCGGACTGCCCCGGGTCGAGCGCCGGGAGCCCGGTGAGCGCGGCCGAGCCGTCCGCGTTCACCGTGCTGCCGACCCAGATACGGCCGTCCGTCTTGTTCTGGAAGGTGACCGTGTGGTCGGCGGTGTCGCCGGCCGGTGCGCTGTTGATCTCTCCGCCGTGCGAGCGGTGCGTCTGGATGCCCAGCGCGGTGCCGGTCACTCCGACGACGACCAGGAGCAGGGCCAGGAGGATGGATATGCGTCTGCGCATGGAAGGTGTGTCTCCCTGTCGGGGGTGCGCGAGTCGGGCGATCAGGTCTCGCCCGCGCCCAGGCACGACGGATGCGCGCGGTAGATGGTTCACCGCCACCGACGCCTTCCGTCGGCCGTTTGAACCGTTCGGCGGGGCCGTCCGTCGTGTCCTGTGTCCGCGGGGCCCGGCCCATCGGTACCGGGCCGGGAGCGATCCGAAGAGAGGGCAACCATGGCCGATGCCACCCCGGCGCCACGAGTACCGAACCGGTCGCGCCCCGAGCGTGACGAGGTCCTGCTGGCCCGCGCGATGACCGCGACCGAGTACGGGCTGAGCGAGGCACGCCGCCGGCGCGCCCAGGGGCCGACGCTCACGGCACGCCTCATGGCGATGCTGCGGGACGGCTGGAACGTCCTCATGGAGGCGCTGGGGGTGTCCCGGTCGCGGCAGCCGGCGCAGCCGCCCCCTGCACCGGGCCGGACGGAGGCCGACCCGCCGGCCGGCCCGCCGCAGGGCGTCGCGGCCGCTGCTCCGGTCCCGGCCCAGTGGGCACCGCCGGCCGGCCCCGAGGAAGCGGCGTTCCAGGAGATGGCCCGCCTCCAGGAGCTGGTCGGGCAGCTGCCGCCCCGCCGGTACGAGGCGTTCGAGGACGCCGTACTGCACCTGGTCAGATCCGACGACAAGCTCCGCAGGACGTACGAGGAGTCTCCCGAGACCATCCCGGCCATCGCGCGGTACGCCGCCAACGCGCAGACGCGGGAACTGCTGCGCGAGGGCGACGGGGACCTGGCCCGGGCCGAGCGGGGGCGGGAGGCGTCGCCCGAGCCGCCGCAGGAGTCCCGGCTGCGGGACATGGGCGACGGGCAGGGACGGTCCTTCGACGCGCTCGCCTTCGCCGCCGTTCAAGATGCCGAGCGTGCCAGGAGGGAGGAGGCGCCCGGGCGGGACGTGCCGCCCGCGACGCAAGACTCACGTCTGTCGGACCTGGGCGGCGAACTGGCCTATGACGCACTGCCCTTCGCCGTGGCGGCGCAGGAGCGGCGGGCCTGGCGTGAGCAGTCCTCGGAGCGGGACGGCCCCGAACACCGGGACGGCCCCGAACACCGGGACGGCTTCGAACGCCGGGACGGGCGGGAGCCGCCTGCGTCGCCCTTGGATCCGCGGCGCCCCGCGAGCCCCGAACCCGTCAGCCCGCTGAGCCCGGCAAGTGCCGAGATTCACCGGGGACTTGACCGCCCCACAGACGCCGCGATCCCTTTCAGTCCCGTCAGTCCCGTCAGTCCCGCCCTCGCGGAGCCGCCCTGGGCCCTGCTCGGCGAGCGGGGGTTGAGGGCGGCGCGCGACGGGTTCGAGTCCCGGGACGGGCAGTCGCCCCGCCGGGCCGCCGACCCGCCGGCGGTCAAGGCGCACCGTTCCGCTCCGGCCCGGACCGCGCAGGGCCCGACCAGGTGACCGTCAGGCCCGGTCGGCGGGCCCCGGCGGCGGGGGCGGCGGCGGGCCGAACGGATCCAGCGCGTCGACCGGCGGAATCTCCTTTCGCCGGTGCGCGCCGGGCTTGCAGCCGGCGAACGGCCCCTGTGGGCCGCGCAGCGACTCCATGACCGGCAGCAGATAGTCCCGGTGCCAGCCGGCGGGCCCGGTCGCCTCGGCGCCGGCGCCGGTCAGTTCGCCCCAGGCCAGCCACAGGCCGTGCAGTTGGGCGACCGCTTCCGGATGCTCCCACCAGCGGCTGCACCACGGCGCGGTGGACGTGACCTCCCGGCCGTAGACCGGCAGCAGCACATGGTGCGTCCACAGGGTGAGCCGACGCAGCGAGTCCGCGTACTCGGCGCCCTCCAGATAGAGGATGAACTTCGGCTTGGGCGCCGGGGGTTCGCCGGAGGGTGGTGCGGGCGCCGCGGCATCCGGAGGCGCGGCGGTCTTCGAGGGCGCGGCGGGCGCGCGCTCCCATTTCCGCTCCCGTTCCTGTCTGCCGACGGTGTCGGTCGTCATGGTGCTCCTCGGTAGGACCGTTCGGCGGTGGTCGCCCACCGCCGAACGGTCACGCATCGTGTCTGCCGACGTGGTCCGCTACAGCGCCGGGCCGCTGCCCCCGCCGCGCTTCTTCTGCTGCTGGTGGTGGTTGCTCTTGTGGTGCTTGTGGTTCTTGTCGCTGCTCGTGTGATGACTGCTTGTCGAGGAGTTGTTTCCGGCGGCCGGGGGCGAGTAGGCCGCGACCGCGCCGGACACCGGGTGCTGCGGGGGCTGGGTGTACGCGCTGGTCTGCGGGTAGGGCTGCTGGCTGTACGCGGCTGTCGTGGTGTACGCGGGCTGCTGGCTGTATGCGGCCGTTGTGCTGTACGCGGGCTGCTGGCTGTACGCGGCCGTTGTGGTGTACGCGGGCTGCTGACTGGGGTCGGTCTGCTGGTACGGCTGCCGTGGGTACGGCTCCGTCAGCGGGGTGGTCCGGCCGTAGGGGTCGCTGTAGCCGGTGGCCATCGACGAGGTCCGGGTGCCGGCCGGTTCGGAGAGCCCGAAGCCCTGCATCTGCTGGGCCAGCGAGGTCATGCTGGCGTGGTACGGCGTGCCCAGCTGGTACCCGCCCGTCGTCGGAGCCGGAGCGGGGGAGTCCTGCGGCGGAGGCGCCGGCTGCTGTTGCCGTCGCTCGTCCCGGGCGGCGAAGGTGCCCGCCATGGCGAAGACCCCGGCGCCGATGGCACCCGTGGCCATGCCCGTCTGGGCGCGGTGCGGGTCCTGTTCCGTGCCCGTGCTGTAGGCGCCGTACGCGGCCGTGAGACCCGCCGCGGCGATGTCGGCGGCCAGCTGCTTGTAGTTGACGGGCTGCGCCCGGTCGGGGTAGCGGTAGTTCGAGACGATCTTGCTCGCCTCCTTGCCGGCCCGGTACGTCGCCACCAGCCCGGTCAGGGCGACGCCGGCGCCGTATCCCGCCTGCGCGGCCAGGTCGGCCGGTGCCGCCGCCGGTGCCGCGGCGATGCCGGCGCCCTGCATGATCGAGCCGCCGCCGGCGCCGATGGCCTCGACGATCCGGTGGTCGTTCTCCCCGACCCATTTGGCCGCGTGGGAGCCGCCGCTCTTGACCGCGGAGAACAGCTTGGTGCCCTCCAGGTAGTGCCAGGCGTTCGTGATGGGCGAGTACCAGGGCTCCTTCTGCGGGAGTGCCGCCAGGGACTCCGGGTCCATGGCGACGGGCGGGGTCGCGCTGAAGCGGCGGTCCGAGGGGGGCTCAGGCGGCAGTTGGTCGAAGAGTTCCCGCAGGCCCAGGCTGGATGTGCTCGACGCGCTCTGGCCGCTGCCGTCCGATCCGGTCGGTGAGCCCTTGCGCTTCTTGCCGCTGCGGTCGGTGTCCTTGCCCTTCTTCTTCGAAGGACCGTCCTTGGGTGGCATGCCGTATCTCCTTGTGGTCCGGTGGAGCCGCGCCGGCCGGCGTCGGCTCGCTGCCGGGCAACAACGGAAACCGGACGGAACGGGTTCACACTCCGGCCCCGCACCCTGCGTGTCCCCGCTCACCGGCCGCCCGACCCGAACCTTCGGCCCGCGGAGCCGCCGCGGGACACGCAGTACAGCGGGCCGTCTGCGGGCCGGACCACCGCCCGGCCGCGGGCCGGGGCACAAGCCCGGCAGCCCCAAGAGGCAGGACCCCGGTCCGAGCCACGCCAGGTAGCCGCGCCGCGCCGACCCGCGCCGGTCAAGGAGCGCGCCGCGCTGACCCGCGCCGCCCGTCCCGCGCCGGTCAAGGAGCGCGCCGCCCGACCCGCCCCGGTCACCGGCCCCTGCCGGTCACCGACCCGCCCCCGTCACCGGCCCCTGCCGGTCACCGACCCGCCCCCGTCACCGGCCCCTGCCGGTCACCGACCCGCGTCGGTCACCCGCCCGCGTCGGTCAGGCGTCGGGGCGTACGGCTCCCAGGATGGCCATGGAGCCCGCCGGGGCCACCGTCACCCGGCGGCCGGGGCGTGGGGCGTGGATGATCTCGCCGTCGCCGATGTACAGGGCGACGTGGCTCGCCCCGGAGAAGTAGACGATGAGGTCGCCGGGGCGCATGGCCGCCACGGGTACCCGCGTCAGCCGGCGCCACTGCTCCTGCGAGGTGCGCGGGACGGGGACGCCCGCGGCCAGCCACGCCTGGGAGGTGAGGCCCGAGCAGTCGAAGGAGCCGGGGCCCTGCGCGCCCCACACGTACGGCTTGCCGAGCTGGCGAGTGGCGTAGGCGATGGCCCTGCGGCCCGCGGTGCTCGCCTCGGTGCCGGCCTGTTCGAGGATCCCGGTGCTCTCCCATGCCGCCTGGGCGTCGTCGGCCCTCTGCCGGTCGAGGGCGGCGAGCCGGGCGCGCTGGTCCGCCGCGAGCCGCGCCTCGACCTGCTTCGCCTCGGTGATGTGCCGTTCGATCGTCGCGCGGTCGGCGGCCATCGCGCGGCGCCCGGCCCGCAGACGGCGCAACTGGGCCGACGCGTCCGCACGGCGGGCCCGTAGCTCCTCGCGGGTCCCGGTCAGCGCGGTCAGCACGCTCCGCGTGGACCGCTGGGCCTGGCCGGCCGCGGTGGCGTCGTCCAGGGCCCGCGCGGGGTCCGCGGCGAGGACGAACTGCATCTCGGCGGGGAGGCCGCCGCCCCGGTACTGGGCGCGGGCCGCCGCTCCGGCGAGCGCGCTCAGCCGGGACAGCCTGCCCTCGGCCCGTGCGATGCGGGTGGTGAGTGCGCGGACGCGCCGCTGCTGGGCGGTGACCTTCTCGTCGGCGGCGTTGTACTTGTCCGTGGCCACCTCGGCGTCGTGGTACAGGCGCTCCAGGCGGGCACGTATCTCGGGCAGGCCGGTCGCCGTGGGGTCCGCTCGGGCGGGGGCCTGGACCGTCGCGGTGAGCGCGCAGGCCAGGGCCATGGCCCCGGCCGTGTGGAGGAGGCCGCGGGACCGTCCGAACGGGCGACTGCTTCTCGGAGTCCGTCTCATCGCGCACACAACGGACAGACGGTGTGCGGCGGTTCAGTTGTGCGGCGCGCCAAGTGAACCGGTGGCCGCGTGCCCACCGTTGTGCCAGGGACGCCGGCCGGCGAGGGGCGTGCGGAAAGGGAGGGGTATGGGTGCCGAGTTGCTGCTGCTCGCGCTGTGCGTCGGGTTCGGCGTGGGCTGTCTGCTGGCGGCCGTGAAGGCGCTGCTGGCGGCGGTGTGGCTGTGGGCGCGCGGGCTGCGGGTCACGGGGACCGTGACCTCCCGTGCGGCGGCCGACCGGCGGCCGGGCGCGCTGGTGCTGTTCTCCGACCACCTGGGGCGCGATCTGCTGCTCGACCCCGGGCGGTACGCCCCGCTGTGCGGGCTGCCGGCGGTCGGCCGGACCGTGCCGGTGGTGTACCGGCGGGAGCGGCCGACCGTGGCCCGGCTGTGGGACACCCGGCATCTGCTGGCGCCGTCGTTCGGGTGGTTCCTGACGGCCACCGTGGCGTTCGGTACGGGAGCCGTGGTGGGGCGGTGACATCCGGCGGGCAGCACGGGCGGGTGCGTGAACTCGACATCCTGCGCGGGTTCGCCCTCTTCGGGATCCTCCTCGTCAACGCCCAGCTGATGGCGGGGCCGTACACGGGCTTCGGCGGCGGTCCGGACGCCTCCGCCGTCGACCGGTCCCTCGCATGGCTGGTGTCGGCGCTGGTCACCGCCAAGTTCGTCCTGTTGTTCTCCTTCCTCTTCGGTTACGGCTTCGCGTTGCAGGAGCGGTCGGCCGAGCGCGCGGGTGTGGCGTTCGCTCCGCGTCATCTGCGGCGCGTCATCGGCCTGTCGGTCATCGGGCTGGCCCACGCGGTGCTGCTGTACCCCGGGGACGTCCTGATGCTGTACGGCGTGCTGGCGCTGGTGCTGTACGGGCTGCGGGGGCTGTCTCCGCGCGCCGCCGTGCGGCTGGCCGCGGTGCTGGTCCTCGCGCTGGCGGCCGTGCTGCTGGCGTACGGGGTGCTGACCGTCGGGTACGGCGCGCCGCTCACCGCGCGGGAGTACGCCCCGTACGCGGCGGACACGGTGGCCGCCTACCGCGGCGGGGCGTGGTCCGTGCCGGCCGAGCATGTGCGGGAGCTGCCGTCGGCGTTCGGTACGGCCCTGCTGTACGCGCCCGGCAAACTGGCCGCGTTCCTCGCGGGACTGGCGGCGGCCCGGGTGCGACTCGTCGAACGGTGGGGGCGGGACCGTCGCCTGCTGCGGCGGACGGTGGGGCGCTGGCTGCCGGTGGGGCTCGCGGGCGGGGTGGTCTCCGCCTGCTGCTGCGCCGGGCCGCTGGACAGCCGCTGGTTCCCCGTCGGGCAGGCGGTCGCGGTCCTGACCGGGCCGGCGCTGGCGGCGTCCTACGCGTGCGGGCTCCTGCTGGTGCTGGACGCGGTGAGCCCGGCGGCGGCCCGGGTGCTGGCCGCCGCCGGCCGCATGGCGCTGACGCACTACCTCAGCCAGTCGCTCGTGCTCGCGTTCGTCTTCACCGGATACGGCCTCGGGTTGTACGACCGGCTCGGCACGATGGTGGTCCTGCTCGGCTGCGTGGTGCTGTACGCCGCCCAACTGGCGGCAGGCGCACGGCTGATGGCGCGCGCCCGGTACGGCCCGGCCGAACTGCTGCTGCGTGCGGTCACCCGCGGTACGGCGCCGCGGGGCCTGCGGGAGCCGGTTTCTGGAAGCTCACGCCCGTCAGACGGTGTGCGGCGCGTTCCGTGATGGCCGCCGCCTCCGCCTTGGCCGCCGCCGAGACGGCGCCCGCGCCGGGCTCCTTGTACCAGGGGCGCAGCCGGATCAGGGCGGGACGGACGCCGGTGGCGAGCAGCAGCGCGGTGCCCTTGGGCAGGGCGCGGATCCGGTCGGGCGGCAGCACGGCCTCCTGCCGGTAGGAGTACGAGCGGGACGTGCCGTCCTTGCTGCGCGAGACGGACGGGGTGCGTACGTCGTGCTGCCCGACCAGCGTCGAGATCTTCTGCACGAAGTCCGCGTCGTCCAGGCCCGCGCCGAGCAGCTTGACGGTGGCCGCGCTCCACAGGGCGTCCATCCCGACCTCGCCCCACACGCGGGCGCCCTGCCGGTAACTCTGCAGCAGCGTCACGACGTTGATGCCGCGCGAGCCGAAGTGCGAGTAGAGGTCGGGGAGATCGGAGATGCGGCACACGTTGGCCGCCTCGTCCAGGACGGCGGTCAGCGGCGGGTCGAGCCGGCCGCCCATGCGCTCGGCGGCTACCACGCCCGCCCGCATCGTCGCGTCGGCGATGCCCGCGATGACCCCGGCCGCCGAACCACCGCCGTCCTTGGACAGCAGATAGAGGGTGTCCCTGGACAGGACGTGCTGGTCGGGACGGAACTCGGGAGCACGGGGGTCGGGGGTGACCCAGGCCAGGATCTCCGGGTCGAGGAGACACGACACGGTCTGCCGGGCCGTCTCGTAGATGCCGTCCCTGGTCTCCACCGCGCCCCGGATCGTGCCCTGCAACTGGTCGGCCATCGCCGGGAGTCCGGCGTCCCGCAGCAGATCGATGGGGGTGCGGTCGGCGGGGTCGGCGAGCCAGCCGAGCAGGTCGGTGACCGAGGCCCGGCCGCGCGCGGCGGCCAGGAACAGCGCGGTGAGGGTGTTCTGCGCGGCCGAGATCCAGAAGTCCTTCTTCGCGGTGTCGTCGTTGACGGACGCCACGAAGTGGCCGGCCAGCCGCCGGGCGCCCTCGATGGTGTGGCACTCGCCGAGCAGGTTCCACCACATGCCGCGCGGGGTGTGGGCGATGCCCTGCGGGTCGAACGTCCACACCGTGCCCGCCTTCTCGCGCTGGGCGCGGGTCACGGCGTAGACGTCGGACTTGTTGGAGGTGAGCAGGACGGCGCCCTGGGCGCGCAGCACACGCGGCACGGCGATGCCGGTGGACTTGCCGGCCCGGGGCGCCATCAGGTCGAGTTCCACGTCCTCGTAACTGCTGCGCAGCTCCGGGCCCTTGGGCATCAGGTCGCCGAGCAGGTTGCCGGTCTCGTCCGGGTGCAGCCGCTCGCGGCCCCCCAGGGTGGGACGCAGTTCGCGGGCGCGCGCATCGATGCCCTTGGGGCACATGCCGGCCAGTTCGCGGCGGCCGGCCAGGCCCTTGGGGGCGCCGGCACGCCGCAGCAGATACCGGGCGAGCAGTGCGCAGGGCAGCGCGAGCAGGACCAGGAGGGCGAGCATGCCGCCGTAGACGGCGGCGGGCGGGGATTCCGGCCACAGCTCGCCCGGTCCGTCGGAGACGAGGCGGCCCACGGTGGACAGGCCGAACGGCGGGCCCTGCCAGCCGTGGCCGGTGAGGCCGGAGCCGAGGGTGCCGCCGGCCCAGGCGAGGGTGAACACCACGAGCACGGTCCCGGCGAGGCCGGCGATCGCCCAGGAGACCTGGGTGTTGAGGTCGCCGCCGGGGCGGGGCGAGGTCATGCGGTCCACCTTCCCCGGCCGTGCTCGTGGGCCCGCCGGACCTGGGCGGCGGTGTGCGCCACCGCCTGGTCCGTCTCCAGGGCCAGGGCCTGTTCCACGGCCGTCTCGTTCGGCGTCCAGCGGGTGTTGGTGTTGTGCAGACGGCGCTCCGCGTCGGTGATGGCGACCTTGATGGGGATGCCGGGCCGCCCGCCGACCTTGATGAGGAAGCGACCGCGGCCCGGCGGCTCCTCGTGCTCGCCTGAGACCCCCCAGCCGGGCGGCGAGGACCACGACGAGACCAGTTCGATCTCGCGCCGGGACAGGCCCACCACCTTCCCCAGCTCCTCCATCTCGGCCCGGGGCAGCCCCGCGCACACCACCATCCCGGCGCGCTCCACGAAGCCGCGGGCCTTGGCCCGGTCGGAGTCGGTGCCCAGTGCCTCGGCGTCCTTCAGGGTGTGGGTGATCTTCGCGTCGCCGAGACCGAGCGAACGGTTGAGCCGGGTCAGCGCGTCGATGCGGTCCACGATGCCGGAGGCGGCGCGCAGCGGGCGCCACAGCTCGTCGAGGACGGTGAAGAACCAGCGCCGCGGGATCAGCCCCGCGTCCGCGAGCGCGTGCGAGGCGGCCACCGTGCCGAGTCCGTCGGACCAGGCGGCCAGCATCGCGGCGGCGGTCAGCTGGGTGTCCGCCTCGCCGATCCCGGAGATGTCGATGCACACGGCGGGCGCGTCCGCGTCGATCCGGGTGGACGTCTCGGAGGCGAAGGTGTCGCCGAGCGGCCCGTCGAGAATGCCCAGCAGGGAGCGGTGCAGCGGGTCCACGGCGTCCCGGTAGCGGGTGTCGGAGCCGCGGTCCAGGGTGACCGCGCGCACCCGGTCGGGTCCCTCGGTCAGTACCCGCAGCAGATCCGGCAGCAGCGGTGCCCGCCCCGGCGGGGTGTGCTCGCGCAGATGGTGCAGCACGGCGGAGAGCACGGACTGCTCGTGGTCGTCCATCGGACGCCCGCGCACGATGGTGACCAGGGCGGCCACCATGTTCAGCACCCGGCCGTGCGTCTCGGCCTTCAGCACCTCGCCCGCCTCGCCGCCGATCCGGGCCGCCGCCGCGCCCATGGCACCCGGGTCCAGGACGTTGATGCCGCCCCGGCCGCGGCCGATGGAGATCACCTGGCCGCCGAGCGCGCGCACGGTGTCGGCGTAGTCGGGCTTGAGGTCGCCGAGCACCAGCGGGACGACACCGGTCGCGGCGAGCCCGATCAGCATCCGGTTGACGAGGGTCGACTTGCCGAGGCCCGGCATGCCGAGCATGAACAGGGAGGGATTGGAGATGTAGCGGGCGCGGGTGAACCAGTTCAGCGGGTCGCCGCACACGGTGGCACCGGTGAACAGATGCTGGCCGAGCGGCACTCCGGTCATCGGCGAGCCCGAACCGGCGGCGAACGGCCACATGCCGCACGCCTGGACGGTGGTGGCGCGCCACATGGTGGGCGGGTCGAGGTAGCCGACGCGTCCGCCGCCGACGCCGTACCAGCCGCGGGGCGGGACGTACGGCCGCTTCGGGCTCTTCCGGTTCTTCTGGTTCTTCTGGTTCTTCTGGTTCTTCTCAGTCTCGCCGTTCCTGGGATCACCGGCCTCCCTGGCGGGCGCGTCCGCGGGGTGGCCGGACAGGAGTGCCTTGCGGGCCCGCTCCTCGGCCGCCCGGTCGGCCCGTTCGGCCTTCTTCCGCTCGCTCCGGCGGCTCACGGGGTCTGCTCCTTTCGCGGGCTGCGGCGGCTCACAGCGCGTCCGACAGTTCGTGCGGGACGAGGGTCTGCTCCCAGGGCAGGATCCCGGCGGGCAGGGTGCAGCTGAACGCCGCCGCCTGCATCCGGTCGGCGGGCCGCATCAGCACCCGGGAGGCCGCGGTGAGATTGCGTACGGCCACACTGGCGTCGGCCAGTTCGGCGACGTCGTCCACGGTGACGGTCAGCATCAGGGAGAACTCCACGAGCCCGGCGCCGGACGCCTCCTCGGCCGCGGTCTGCTCGGCCGCGCGCATCTCCGAGACCGCGCGGGCCTGCACCATGCCCCGGCCGGACGTCGCCATGAACTGGGCGGCGCGCCGGTCCGCCTCCACGATGCGGGCCGAGGTGGCCGGGTCGAGCGGCCGGTACACCAGCGCCACCCGCTTGCGCCGGGTGCCCGGCAGCGCCTCCAGCATGCCCCGCAGCACCGAGGACCGTACGGTGCCGCGCGGGGCCAGCGTCATCATCCAGGTCCGGGAGACCCCCGAGTCGTGCTGGTAGGAGCCGACCGTCTCGACGGTGGCGGCCGGACCGGCGTCCTCCCACTCCAGGCCCGTACCGCCGTGCTGGTTGCGGGCGTCGAGCACGTCGGCGGCGACCGCCGGGTCGTAGGCGACCCGGACCACCTCGGCGATCCGCTCCGCGGACAGCGGGTAGGCGGCCCCGCCGCCGGCCGCGACCAGCCCGCTGAGCAGACCCGGGATACGGATCGCCAGATCCGCGATCACATCGTCCTTCTTGCGCCGCTGGCCGGGCGGCACGCCGTAGGTGAGGCAGATGTAGGTGTGCATCTCGGAGGAGGCGGTCGGATAGCGGGCGACGACCTCCTCCATCACGGCACGGGCGGCGGGCGGCGCCTTCGGGTGGATGCGGGGCAGCACCTCGTGGGCGAGCCGGGTGCCCGGGTCGGGGGCGGTCTCCACGATCACGGAGGCGCCACGCAGCCCCGGTTCGTGGGCGAGCCGGGCCAGCCACTCGCCCCACAGCGCCACCCAGACGTCCACCTGGTCCGGGTCGACCAGCGAACCGCCGTCCGGTTCGCAGGCAAGGACGATGGTGTAGAGGTTGCGGTTCGGGTGGTGCAGCACGCCGAACGGCCGGTCGTAGGCGTCCTGGCCCTCGTGCGCGGTCACCTTGTTGAGCAGGCCCGGCGGACGGAACCGGCCACCCGGGCGGGCGGACAGCGGGCCGGAGACATACAGGTGCGAGCCGCCCGCCTTGCGGCGCCACCAGCCGATCCGCAGCGCCACCAGCTGGTAGACGTTGCGCCCGTCCTGGGTGCGGACGGCGAGCGGGGCCAGGAACAACGCGATCGGTACGGCGATCACCAGTGCGGCGTACAGGGAGATCAGCGAGGCGAGCAGGGTGATGACGAGCCCGCCGAAGACACCGATGGTGCCGACGAGCCCGAGCGGCCCGAGCCCCGGCCGCCGTGGCCGGCGCCAGTTGCCGTAGGTCGGATGGGTGACGGCTTCTGCGGACATGAGGGTCCGGGCTCCTTTCGTGCCCCTTGGACAGGGGACTGAGGGTGGGGTGGTCCGCGGGACCGCCGGGCTCCCTCGGGGGTCGGGAGCCCGGCGGCCGGTCACGGGAGGCGCGCGGGGGGCTGCGCGGCGGTCACGGCGCGGACGGACGTCAGGAGTTGTGCCCCCGGTCGCCGTCGGCGCCGTCCAGTGAGCCGGACGCGGCCCGGCCCACGATCTTGGCGGCGGTGGCCGCGGCGGCGACGGCCGCGCCGACGGGGCCGGCCGCCGCTGCCGCCCGGCCCGCGCCCGCTGCCGCACCGCTCGATCCCGCTCCGCCGGCGCCCGCTCCGGCGCCCGCCGGCCCGGAACGGCCCGTGCCGCTCGTACCGTTCGCGCCGTTCGCGCCGGAAGAGCCGGCCGCCCCCGCCGCCCCGGCCGGGCCGCCGCGTCCGGACGTACCGCCGGAACCGCTGCCGCCGGTCGTCCCGGACGCGCCGGAGGGGCCTGCGCCGCCGGTCCGGCCGCTGGTGCCGCCGCCGAGGCCCCCGCCGAGCGAGCGGGCACCGGAGGCGACGGCGCCGCCGGCCGCCGACATCGCGCCGGAGACGGCACCGGCGCCGCCGAGGGCGGCGGTGGCGGGCACGATGAGCTTGAGCAGCGCGGGCAGCGAGACGGCGGCCAGCAGCATCACGCCGATCCCGGCGATGCGTTCGTTGACGCTGACGGGGTCGTCCGAGTTGAGCATCACCGCGCCCCCGTACATCACGAGGGCCGCGGCGGGCTTGTACAGCAGCCAGGCGATCATCCAGCCGAGGTGCTTGCGCCACCAGCCGCCGCCCCACTCGGTCATCGAGGCGGCGGCGGCCAGCGGCAGGGTGCCCAGCAGCAGGATCATCACGCCGAGCCGGATGTAGAGCAGGACGGTGTGGATGATCCCGGAGATCAGCAGCAGGAAGGCGAGGATCATCAGCAGGAACGCCTGGATGCCGCCGCCGTCCGTGCACTGGCCGATGTGGTCGAGCTGCTCCTGTGCCCCCGCCTTGAACAGGTAGTCGGAGTAGCGGTCCGAGAGGCCGGCCGCCGCCGACACGAGGGTGGTGGCGCCGCCGGAGACGAGGACGACCCGGAGGATCCCCTTGAGCGCGGTGCGGCCCGCGTCGCCGCGTCGCTCGATCGCCATCCGGCAGGCGGCGAAGATCAGTGAGCCCACCGCCATATAGACCACGAGCCATTGCGAGGCTTGATTGATCTTCTGCGACGACTGGACGCTCGACAGGGTCGGAATGGCGGTGGCCAGGGCTCCGAACACGGTGATCGCGGCCGCCAGGACGAAGTCCGCGATGGCGTTCATGATGGTTCCGATGGGGTCGCCCAGGAAGCTGAAGAACCCCACCAGCGCGTCCAGCACCGGCACCCCGGTGCCTTGCGAGCACTGCATGTCAGACCTCCCAGAGCAGATAGCCGCGGGTGTTCTGCACCGACTGCACCTGTGCGTACAGGGACCCGTCGCTGAACGGCACGATCTTCCAGTCGCCCTTGTCCCAGCGGAGGTTGACGGTGGTCGCGGCATAGCCCTGGGTGGACCGCATGAGCAGGCTCACCCGCGCCGTGCTCCCCGTGTACGAGGGCACGGAGAAGCCGACGTACGTGGAGACGGCCGAGGTGTCCGTCGTGTTCGCGGAGACGGAGTCCCCGACGGTCGAGCGACGGAACACGAACATGTCGCGCGGCTGCCCCGGCACCAGCTGCTCCGCGGCCACGGTCCGCCAGCCCGACTCGCCCATCTGGGCCGTGATGACATGGGCGGCCAGCACCGCGCCGGTCGCGGTGTGCGCGAAACACCACCAGGGTGTGCCGTCGTCGTGCGTCGGTCCGGCCGCCGCGGAGACGGGCACCCGTACGACGCCGATCATGCGCCAGTCGATGTCCTTGGGCGCGGCCTTCGGCAGGGTGACACCGGCGCTGTCGTCGGTGTGGCAGCCCTGGGGCCGGCCGTTCTCGGTGAGGGCGCCGGACAGCGGGCCGGGCGAGGCCGCGGCGCCGGCGCGGCCATCCCCGCCGGAGGCCAGCGCGGCGAACCCGCCCAGCACGACCGCGACGGCGAGGAACCCGGCGGACAGCTGCCAGCCGCGCTGCCGCCAGTACGGCTCGGAATCATCGGTCCGCCGCCCTCTGCGTGTGAGCATCGCCAAGGCCGCCCGCTCAGTTGAAGACGAACGAGATCAGCGGACCCGCGGTGGCCACCAGCACACAGCCGCCGAGCACCATGCCCAGGCGGCTCATGTGCTCCGAACTCTCGCCGCGCTTCAAGGAGATGGCCATCATCGCGCCGGTGATCAGCACACCGGCGACGCCGGCGGCGGTACCGGCCCAGGCGGCGATGCCGAGCACGGTGTCGACCTTGTCGGTCAGCTCGCTGGGCGCCTCCCGCGTCGGGTTGGGCACCTCCGAGGCGAGCAGGGTGGAGGTCTTGTACAGCAGTGAGGAGGACATCGGGGATTCTCCGGGTGGGTCGGCGTCCGCCGGGCGGCGGACGCGGGTGGTGAGCGGTAGGGAAGCCGTGCGGTACGCAAGGGAGGCGGGCGCCTCGTCGCGGGTCAGTGGAGCGACAGGTCCCCGAGGGCGGCGACGAGCGGTCCCGCGCAGGTGGCGAGGAGGCTGGCCAGGGCGATGAAGAAGACACCGCGGAAGTGTTCGCCGCCCTCTCCCGGTTCACCCCGGCGCAGCTGGACGGCCATCTGGATGCCGACGATGATCAGTCCGCCGACCCCGGCGGCCGTGGCGCACCAGGCGAGCATTCCGAGGATGTCGGTGGTCTCCCCGCTCGCGTTGGGGTTGAAGGAGTCGGCCAGCAGATGGCCGTGCGGTGGCAGAGGGTTCATGACGGGGATTCCTCGGGGTGGATGTCGGCGCCCACCAGTTGGGCCAGGGTGCTGAGCTGCCGGGGCAGGGTCCGCGGCCGGCCGCCCGTGCGCCAGGCAGGGATCCACGGCACCCGGTGCACATGGGCGGCGGACCGGAGGACCCGGATACGGCGCAGCAGACCGAGCGGCAGCCGCCCCGGGGCGTCGGCGACGAGCACCACGGCCAGCAGGTCAAGCCCCTGCGGCGCGCTGCCGTCGCGCAGCGCGCCCAGCGCGTGGGACACGGCCCGCAGACCGCGCGCACTGGTCCGGCCGACCAGCACGATCCGACCGGGCTCGCCCCGGGCGGGCTCCGGCCAGCGGGCTCCCACGTCGACCCCGCCGAGCAGTTCGCACAGCGAGGACGCCCCGGCACCGCCGTGCGCCTTGACCCAGCCGATCTCGTCCCGCGCCCGCGTCCGCGCACGTTCCTGCCCCTGCGCCCGTCCGGTGGTCCGGGGCCGCCGGGGCTCACCCCAGCCGGCGTCGCCGACGCGGGCGCCGGAGGCGCGGCGCGCGGGTGGGTACGGGGGAGAGGAGCGGGCCGGGGGAGCGACGGTCCGCGGGGGAGCGGGCGCCGGCGCGGCGGCGGCCGGACGCGGGGCCGCGGCAGAAGCGGGCGCCGTACGAGGCGTCGCACGCGTCGCGCGAGCCGGAGCCGGTGACGGCGTGGGTGCCGTTGCCGACGAGGCGGGGGCAGGGGGCGCCGGTGAAGGTGGCGCCGAGCGGCGGGGTGTGGGCCCGCGCACCCAGGACTGCGGCCCCGGCGGCGTCATCGAAGGAGTACCCATGCGCGCCCCGCCCCCCTGCTGACTCATCTGTCCGCTGCTCTGACTCATGTGGTTTCCACCGGTTTGAACTTCTTTGCCCCGAGCGCCGTTTGATGTCCCGGGCTCGTCGGACAGCACAACGGGCCGTTTGGGCACAGCGGTTCAAGGTGAGGGAAAGAAGGCGGGCGCGAATGAGCGCGGACATGGCAGACAAGGGCGGCGACGGCGGCGAGGGCAGCGTCGCGAAGACCGTACGGAACACCTCGGTGGCCGCTCTGGGCTTCGGCTGCATGCTGTTGCCGGTGGTCCTGGTGGGCGGCGCCGTCGTGGTGATCATCTTCGGCGGGCTGGGCGTCCTGCTGGCCCCGCTCATCGCGCTGATCCTGCTGTTCGGCGGGGGCGGCGGAAGTCACAGCGACGCCGACAACGAGGCCACCGCGAACGACGTGGTGCGCATCATGCAGGGCGACGGCAAGGACCCGCTGGAGGAGAGCACCGTCCCCGAGGACCTGGTGCAGCCCGTCGAGGACGCCGGCAAGGAGTGCGACACCATCGGCCCGGTCGTCATCGTGTCGCAGATCGAGTTCGCGTCCGGATACAACTCCGAGATGGTCGGGCCCAACGGTGAGAAGGGCATCTCCCAGCTGCCGCCCGCCGTCTTCGAGAAGTACGGCAAGGACGACGACGACAACGGCAAGGTCTCCGCCGAGGACGACACGGACTCGATCCGGGCGCAGGGCCGTTACATGTGCGACCTGGCCGAGCAGGCGCAGAACGCGCTCGATGCGGCCAAGGCCGACGGCAATGTCCTCGACCTCACCCTGGCGGCGTACAAGGTCGGCATGGACGCGGTGCTGGAGGCCAAGGGCGTACCGCAGACGAACGAGGCCCTGGGCTATGTCGCCGCTGTCCGCGCCCAGTTCGCGAAGTACGCGGGCGTGGCCGCGCCCCCGGCCGGCGCCACCCCCGGCGTGACCCCCACCCCGACGCAGTCCAGGGAGACGACCCCATGAGCGAGAGGCCGCCCATGACCCGCTTCGACGTGCACATCTCCGACCAGGGCCGCGCGGAGATCGACGGCCGCCCGGTCGTGGCCGCACCGGGTGACTCGATGCACGAGGCGGTACTGGACGAACTCCAGCGCCACGCGCAGGTCCACGGCACCCCGGTGCAGGCCACGGTGAACGACACCGCGGGGGCCACGTACTTCGTCCTGGAGGTGTCACCGGACGGTTCGAGCAGGGTCCTGATGCGGGAGGACGAACCGGCGGGGACGATTGAGCCGGACCTGGAGCCGGAGCCGGAGCCGGAGCCTTCCCAGAGGTCGGCGATAGCGCAGGCGATAGCCCGGGCGAGGGCGACGGCTGCGGCACACGCGACACCGCCCCCGCCACGGACAAGGGCGGGAGCGGCCGGGACAGCGGCGCCACCACCGGCCGCGGACGTGTCGGCGGACTTGGCCGAACGCATAGCGAAGATCAATGAGTTGGCGCGGACGGGCCGTCTGGACGAGGCGTACGCGGACGCGACGGCGCTGAGCGAGAGCGTGACGAGCAGATCGGGCGCGCGGCACCCGCACGCGCTGGAGGCGCGATCGGTGGAGGCGTATCTGGCCCACCTGCGCGGCGACCACCGGGCCGCGACGGTCCTGGCGTTGACCGTGGCGAGGATCCGCTGCGGCGCGGGGGACGGCCGGGCCCCGGAGGACGTGGCGAGGGCGGCGGCGGCCTGGCAACGCCTGGAGGACGACAGGGCGGCGGTGGTCCACGGCCACGAACTGCTGCACATGTGGGACAGATTGCACAGCAAGGGCCGGCTGCCGCCGGGCCACACGGAGCTGGCGGACCGGGTGCGCGGCCACGTGGCCGAACTGGAGGCGTACGCCCAGAGCGATGTGAGGACGCCCTGAGCTTGGCCCGAGGCGGACCGGGCACGGCGCGGCAGCCGCCAGGAGCACGGCGACCAGCGGGTCCACAGCGCCGTACAACGACCGTCAACCGAACGTGGAACACGCATCGGAACACTCTCCTGCCCCGAAGGCCCCGGCCCGCGAACCCCCACCGCGGCCGGTCATCCCAAGGAGCAGGAGCACCCGATGAACGTGATGGTCATAGGCTCGGCAGGCGCGATATCCCCCGAGGAGCGCGCGCTGCGCGATCTGTACGTGGAACACGGCCCGGCGCTCTACGCGTATGTGCTGCGCATGCTGGGCGGGGACACGCACCGGACGGAGGACATCATCCAGGAGACGCTGCTGCGCTGCTGGAACAAGCAGAACCTGGTCGACGACGAGGGCATGGCGGTACGCCCGTGGATGTTCCGGGTGGCCCGCAACCTCGTCATCGACGCCCACCGCACGAAGACGGCCAGGCCCCAGGAGGTCAGCGGCGCGACATGGCTGACCGACCTGGGCGCCGAGGCGGACGACATCGACCGCATGCTGTCGTCCATCGTCCTGCACGACGCCCTGGACTCCCTGACTCCGGCCCACCGAGAGGCACTTGAGGCCACCTTCTTCGCCGACAGCACCACCCGTCAGGCGGCCCAGGACCTGGGCGTCCCGCAGGGCACGGTCAAGTCCCGTGTGTACTACGCCCTGCGCAGCCTGCGGTCGGTCCTGGAGGAACGGGGAGCCCGCTGACGCCCCGGACCGAGGCGGTGTCAGTACGCCGCCGCCCGTGGTCGCTTCGCCCGTCGGATGCCGCGGAGAGCTTCCCGGCCGAGCCTGAGGGCCGGCAGCGGCATGAGGGTCATGAGCGCGAGCCCGAGCAGGACGAGCATGCCGTACCCCACCCGGTCGCCGGTCGCGGAGTGCGTGCTCGCCGTCTCGGGACGCCCCGGCAGATAGTGGACGCGGATCGTGTCGCCGATATCCGCGTCGCCGCCCTCCCAGAACTGGTACGGGGTCCCGTCGGCGGTGGTGAAACGCACTTCGATCCGTTGGGTGCGGCTTCCCTGGGGCCCGGCCAGCTCGTCCTTCGCCAGGACGGTCCCGTCGGCCGACCGTCCGTGCGCGGCGACCGCGGAGGCGTCGTGCAGCCCGTCCAGTCCGCTGCGGGCGAACCCGTACCCGAGGACGGCGAACAGCGCCGTCACGGCCGCCAGGGCCACCCCGCCCGCGACCTTCCCGGCGAGGCGCGCCCGCGCACCGGCCCGGCGTGGCCGCGTCCGCGCGCTCACCGGCTCCCACCCGACCCTTGAGCCACGGCCCCTCCTGACCCACCTCGCACCGGGCGGCCTCGGCCGCGTGTGCCCCAGGGAGTGTCCTCCCCGCCGTGCGGCGCTTTATCCGGGAATTCCCGTGCGTTACGTGCCGGCCGTCCCCCGGAGCCGGTCCGTCGGCCCGCTCGCCGATCAGCGGGCGGAGTCGGGCGGCGGCGGGGCGGCGGCTTCGGGGGCGGGGTCCCTGAGGGCGACGTACGCCAGGGCAGCCGCCGCGGACGTGACAGCCGCCAGGGTCAGGGTGAGGGCGAGGGAGCGGGGCATCAGGGTGGCGGCGAGGGCCGCGCCCAGGGCGAAGGCGGTGATCTTCAGGCTGGCGCCGGTCGTGAAGACCTGGCCGCGCAGACGGCCCGGCGCCTCCTGGTGGCGCACCGCGAACAGCGCGGTCAGCGCCGGTCCTTCGGCGAGTCCCGTCACGATCGCCGCCGTCACCAGCAGTGCCGGGCCGCCGGGCGCGGTCGGCGAGAGCGCGGCCAGGGCCTGCGCGGACGCCTGGACCAGGGCGGTGGTCCACAGGACGGTGTCGGGGGTCACGGCGCGCGGGAAACGGGCGAGCAGGACGTTGGCGGCGAGGGCGGCGGCCGCCGCGCAGGACAGCAGCGCCGTGCCGCGGCCGGCTCCGCCGAGGACGCGTGCGCCGAGCAGCGGGAGACAGGCCGTCAGCATGCCCTGCGCGACACAGCAGACGACCGAGACGAGGGTGGCCCTGGCCAGCCGGCGGCTGCCCGCCACGGCCCGCATGGCGGCCGTGACGCCGACGGGCGCGGAGGCGTCCCGCGGGCCGTGCGCCGCACCGGGACGGGCGGGCAGCAGCCACGCCGCGGGCACCGCCGCACCGATCAGCGCCACGGCGACCAGGACGGCCGTCGGCGCCCCCAGCGCCGCCGCCGTGCCGCCCGCGAGGGCGGGCCCCGCGAGGCTCGCCGCGCCGAACGTCATGGCGTCGAGCGCGTTCGCCCGGGGCAGCCGGTCGGCCGGTACGACGTGGGGCAGCTGGGCGGTCCAGCCGCCGGACAGCGCCGGGCCGAGCAGCCCGGTGGCCACCGCGAGCAGCACGCTGACGGCGAACGGGAGCCGGCCGAGCCCCAGCAGGACCAGGGCCAGACCTGCGGCGTACAGCGCGAGTGCCGCGGCCAGCAGCCGGCCGGGCCGTGCCGCCCGGTCAAGGAGCGCGCCGAGCAGCGGGCCGCCCACCGCCGCCGCCACGGTGATGCCCGCGAGCAGCGCGGCACCGGCGGCGGCCGAACCGGTCAGGGCGAGCCCCGCCAGCATCAGCGCGGGCCCCGCCATCTCGTCCCCGGTGCGGGCGGCCAGCGCCCCGGCGTGATGGGACGCCGTTTTCCAAGCCGCTCCCCAGGCCGTTCCGCAGGCTGTCGCCCAGGCCGCTCTCGCGGCCGTTCCGCGGCGGGTCCTGCCACGCGTCACGTAACGCTTTGTCATTCGCCGAACGTTACGCAGGTAACGCAAAACTCCACAACATGCGTTACAGTCGACGGGTGTCCGACACCCCCGACGACTGGTCCACCCGGCATTCCGTGCTGAGCACGGCACGCCGCGCCGCCGCCCTGGTCAACGCGCTGACCCCGGACGCCCCCGACCCCGCCGCCGTCGCCCGGGTGCTCCGCGCCCACGGCGAGGACGGCCCCCTCGACCTGACGCCGCGGGACGTCGAGCGGATGCGGGTCGCCGCCGCTCGGCTGCGGGAGGTCTTCGCCGCCGCGGACACCGACGCCGCCGCCACAGCGCTCAACCGGCTCCTGCGCGCGCACACCGGACGGCTCCGGCTCACCTCGCACGGCGGCGGCACCCCCTGGCACCCGCACCTCGACCGCGCCGACGACGGCCCCTGGGACGAGTGGTTCCTCGCCTCGTCCTGCATGGCCCTGACCGTCCTCGTCTGGGACCGCCAGCGGCCGCCCGGAGCGGTCTGTGCGTCGCCCGCCTGCCGCGACGTCTTCATCACGCAGGGCAGCGGCCCCGAACGCCGCTACTGCTCCCGCCGCTGCGCGACCCGCGAACGCGTGGCGGCCCACCGCGCCCACGCCGCAGCAGCCCCGGACGCCACCGCGTAGGCCAGGGGCGCGTTGCCACGACCGGACCAGTGCGGTCCGTCTCCGGCCGGTTTCGCCCGTGTAGCGGAACCGTCATGGAATGGGCCCCTCCGTGGCCGGGAATGAGGCCGCCCGTTAGCGTGTTGCGCAGCACGGCTGGGAAAAGATCCTCCCCAGGTACTAGGGTCAATCCTTTGCCAACCTATTACTCTTGCAGCCAAGGCCGCGCAGGGCGGCCATGGAGGAGTGAAATGAGGAGCAGCAACCCGGTCTTCTCGCGACGGGGGTTCAGCCGCGACAACGGCTACGCGGGCTTCAACACCGCGCCGCAGGCCGGGTACGCGCCGGGCAACCCCTACGCCCAAGGCGGCAACCCGTACGCGACGAACCCCTACGCCCAGCAGGACCAGCAGTACGGCGCCCCGCCGCAGGCACCGGTCACCACCGACCGGATGACGATGGACGATGTCGTCCTGCGCTCGGCCACCACGCTCGGCGTGGTCGCCGTCGGTGCCGTCCTCGCCTGGACCCTGCTGCCGGTCTCGTCCGGCAGCTTCGGTCTCGCGATCGGCGCCGCGCTGATCGCGATGGTCCTGGCGCTGGTGCAGAGCTTCAAGCGCACCCCGTCCCCCGCGCTGATCCTGGGATACGCCGCCTTCGAGGGCGTCTTCCTCGGCGTGATCAGCGAGATGTACAACAGCCAGTGGAGCGGCGCCCCGTTCCAGGCGGTGCTCGGCACCATGGCGGTCTCGGGCGCGACCCTGCTGGTCTACAAGGCCGGCTGGATCCGGGTCACCGCCCGCTACGCCCGCATCGGCCTCGTGATCGCGATGGCGTTCGTGGCGGTCATGGCGGTCAACCTGCTCCTGGTGGCCTTCGGTGTCGCCGAGGACGGCGGTCTGCGCAGCTTCGGCCCGCTCGGCGCGATCGTGGGCATCATCGCGATCCTGCTCGGCGCGTTCTTCCTGACCCTCGACTTCAAGCAGATCGAGGACGGCATCGCCTACGGCGCCCCGCGCAACGAGGCGTGGCTGGCCGCGTTCGGTCTGACCATGACCCTCGTGTGGATCTACGTGGAGATGCTGCGGCTGGTCGCGATCTTCAGTAGCAACGACTAGCCGCACGGCCGGCCGGCCGTACGGCGGCAGCGCGAAGGGCCCCGGGTTCGTCCCGGGGCCCTTTCGACGTTCCGGATGTGCGCGCCTAGAGCAGTTTGCGCGCGGCCCTCCTCAAGTCGTACTCATGAACAAGCGCCTTGGCATGGCCGTATGCGAGGTTGTGCTCCTGACGGAGCCAGCTGACCTTCTCCTCGAAGCGGAAGAGCGCGGGGCCTTCCTCGACGGTGCGCAGCCAGTCGGAGACTTCACGACCGGTGCAGTGGGGGATACGGGCGAGCAGATTGCGATGGGTCTCTTCGGAGAAGACTTGGGACATCGGCGCCTCCGGACGCATTCGAAGCCGGTCCTTCACGTCACCGTGCCTGAGTGTTGGCGTGTTGGCAACACTCCAGGTAGGACGCGTTACGCTCACCGCGTGGTTGATACGACGCCCCTGACCCGTGCAGTGGATCACTTCGCCGACCGTTTGCGGGCGGCTCCGCAGAGCCGGTTGCAGCGCAGCGCCGCCGCCGAGGCGCTGGGCCTGGCAAGGGAGTTGGCGGTGCGCGCCCAGCGGATCGAGGACCCGGCGGGGGAGCCGCGGCAGATGCCGGACGCCGGCATGTTCGCCGCCGCGGACCAGATCACCGTGGCCGGGCACGATCTTGCGCTCGTGCTGACGAGCGAGGCGGAGGTGGCGGAGGCGGTACGCCTGGTCGACGAGGCCCGGCAGCGCGCGGGGGTGTGACAGAGGGCTACAGGGACGCTATGACCCGGTCGGCCAGGATGTACACGGTCTCCTCGCCGCACGCGAAGGTCAGGGTGTACGCACCCGAGATGCCCGAGCCGCCCAGCAGAACCGGTGCCACCCCGCAGCGCAGGAACGCCGCCAGGCGCTCCGCGGTCTCGCGGTGACCCGGCGTCATGCACAGGGTGGTGCCGTCGGCGAAGACATACACGTCGAGGGTGCCGAGGGGGCCGGGGCGGACGTCGGTCAGCTCGACGCCGGACTCGGCCAGTTCCTCCAGCGTGGACACGGTGCGCTCATGGTCGTTGACGACCGGTGAGTGCACCGGCACGAAGTCCGGATGCGAGGGGTGCCGGCGGCGGGCCGCGGCCAGCTCCGGGGACTCACCGGCGAACTCGTCGGTGTCCGTCGTCGGCTCCGTCACCGGTTCGGCGACCGGCTCCAGGCCCGCGAAGTCCGCCTGCCGGGGCAGAAACGGTTCGCTGTCGGCCAGGCCGAGCAGCGAGGGCGCGTCGGAGGCGTCCCGTGCCTCCTGCGCGGCCCAGAAGGCACGCGCCTCGGCCAGCTCCCGCTCCCGTTCCTCGGCGAGCGCTTCGGCGACGGCGGCACGTATCTGCTCGGTCTCGGTGGTGGTGCGGGCGCCGGGCAGCAGCGCGCGTGTGGCGGCTGCCTGGCTCTCCGCGAGCTGAGTGTGCAGGGCCGTGACCTGGCGGCGCAGGACGAGCACGGTGCGCAGGACGGCGACGCCCACGGCGCCCGTGGCGGCCGTGGTGAGCAGCAGGGCGATCGGCATGGCGCTCACTGACGTACTCCCGGTTCAAAGTCGACCCCCGACTTCCTACATCAGCTTGAAGGGTGGACTAACCAGCTGTCAGTGCGTAACGTCACGAAACGGACAGGACTTTGGGCCCGGGGCATAGCTCCACAACCGCTCTGACCTGCGGGATATCTCCCGGAAGGGAGATAGGTCACATCCTGGGGGAGATTGGATCACAAATCGACCCGGCGTTCGGAACGTCCTCGAACACCGGGTCCGTACGGTCACGTTGGGTTTCCGGCCGGTCACCGTGCGGGACCGGCCGGGGGGTCAGCTGAGGCGTTCGATGACCATGGCCATGCCCTGGCCGCCGCCGACGCACATCGTCTCCAGGCCGAACTGCTTGTCGTGCCACTGGAGCGAGTTGATGAGCGTGCCGGTGATACGGGCGCCGGTCATCCCGAAGGGGTGACCGACCGCGATGGCGCCGCCGTTGACGTTCAGCCGGTCGAGGTCGATGCCGAGTTCCCGGTAGGAGGGGATCACCTGGGCGGCGAAGGCTTCGTTGATCTCGACCAGGTCGATGTCGTCGATGCTCAGGCCGGCGCGGCGCAGCGCCTGCCGGGATGCCTCCACCGGGCCGAGGCCCATGATCTCGGGGGACAGCCCGGAGACGCCGGTCGACACGATCCGGGCGAGCGGGGTCAGGCCCAGCTCGCGGGCCTTGGTGTCGGACATGATGACGACGGCGGCGGCGCCGTCGTTCAGCGGGCAGCAGTTGCCGGCGGTGACGAGCCCGTCCGGGCGGAAGGCCGGCTTGAGGCCCTGCACGCCCTCCATGGTCACGCCCGCGCGCGGACCGTCGTCCTTGCTGATCACCGTGGAGTCGGGGAGCGTCACCGGGGTGATCTCGCGCTCCCAGAAGCCGTTCTTGATGGCCTCCTCGGCGAGGTTCTGCGAGCGGACGCCGAACTCGTCCATGTCCCGGCGGGTGATGCCCTTCAGGCGGGCCAGGTTCTCGGCGGTCTGGCCCATCGCGATATAGGCGTCGGGGACGAGGCCGTCCTCGCGCGGGTCGTGCCAGCTCGTGCCCTCCTGCTCGGCGACCGCTGCGGTGCGGGCCTCCGCCTCGGCGAAGAGCGGGTTGTGGGTGTCCGGCCAGCTGTCGGAGTTGCCCTTGGCGAACCGGGAGACCATCTCGACGCCGGCCGAGATGAACACGTCGCCCTCGCCGGCCTTGATGGCGTGCAGGGCCATCCGGCTGGTCTGCAGGGACGAGGAGCAGTAGCGGGTGACGGTGCAGCCGGGCAGGTGGTCCATGCCCATCAGTACGGCGACGATCCGGCCGAGGTTGTTGCCCTGCTCGCCGCCGGGCAGGCCGCAGCCGAGCATGAGGTCGTCGATGTCCTTCGGGTCCAGTTCGGGGACCTTCGCCAGGGCGGCCTGGATGATCGTGGCGGTGAGGTCGTCCGGGCGCAGTTCCTTCAGGGAGCCCTTGAAGGCGCGGCCGATGGGGGAGCGGGCGGTCGAGACGATGACGGCTTCGGGCATCACGGCTCCATTGGCGTACGGATGGGCAGGGCTCCTTGGGAAGCTACCTGCCCGTACGGTCACGGTCACCGGCGCCGCGATGTGAAACAGACCGCAATTTTCTAAGCGCTTGCTTTCCCCCGCCGACCTCCGCCGAAACTCCCCGCACACCGGGCGTCCACCTCTGGGATCTGGCGTACGCGGCACGGTCACCCTGGGGCCGCGCGCACGCGGCCTGGGCTGCCCGGGGCCCCGCGCATGCGGCGCGCACCCGTCCCTGGGTCCCTGCGCACGCGGCTGGGGATCCCCGAGGCCCCTGCACAGCGGCCTGGGCACCCCCGTCGGCTCCCGCATACGGTCGGGCTGGCCGGAGCTCTGCACACGCGGCGCGGGCACCCCGCCGGCTCCCGCATACGGTCGGGCTGGCCGGAACTCTGCACACGCGGCGCGGCCACCCCGCCGGCTCCCGCATGCGGCCGGGCTGCCCAGGACTCTGCACACGCGGCGCGGGCACCCCGCGAGCCCCCGTGTGTGGCCGGGCTGTACCGGGACTCTGTGTACGCGTGAACAACCTCAGCCGCATACACGGGGCCCGGAGCAGCCCGGTCGCATGCGGAGCCGCGGGGGTGTGTGGGTTATGAGGGCTGGGTGGTGGGGGTGGGGTCCGGTTCGGTCAGTTGGCGCCGGCGGCGGCGTTTGAGGAGGGCCCAGGGGCCGCGCGGGCCCGTGGGCATGGCCGCGGTGACCTCGGTGCCCGCCTCGTCCGCGGCCTCAGCCGCCGCACGGGCCACCGGCAGGAAGCCCTCGCGCCGCGTCACGTCCGGGCGCTCCTCGTCCGCCGGCCACAGGCCGAGTGCCGCGCACACCGTCGGCAGCACCGCCATCGCGGCCGTGGCGTAGCCCTCCGCGGACGGGTGGTAGTTGTCGGGGCCGAACAGCTCGCGCGGGTTCGCTGCGAACTCGGGGCCGAGAAGATCGCCGAGCGACACCGCGCGGCCCCCCTGCTCCACCACCCCGATCGTCTGGGCCGCCGCCAGCTGCCGCGAGGCACGCCGCGCCAGCCAGCGCAGCGGCTGCTGCACCGGCTCGATGGTGCCGAGGTCGGGGCAGGTGCCCACGACGACCTCGGCACCGGCCGTGCGCAGCCGCCGTACCGCCCCCGACAGATGCCTGACCGAACGCGTCGGCGGCATCCGGTGGGTCACATCGTTCGCGCCGATCATGATCACGCACACGTCCGGTACCGGCGCGCCCACGGCCACCACCAGGCTCACCTGACGGTCCAGGTCATCCGACTGGGCCCCCGGCAGGGCGACGTTCCGCAGCTCCACCGGACGCTCGGCCACGGCCGCGAGGCCCGACGCCAGCAGCGCGCCCGGCGTCTGGCCCGCCCGGTGCACGCCCTGGCCCGCCGCCGTGGAGTCCCCCAGCATGGCCAGCCGGAGGGGCGGCTCGCCGGGCACCTCGTAGCCCCGGCCGTACACTCCCTCCGCCGACGGGACCCGGTCGGCGGTGCCGTTGCCCACGTGCCGCTTGGCCAGCTGCACCTCGGCCAGCAGCAGGCCCATGGCGGCCGCGCCGACCAGCCCGACCCCGCCGCCGCCGTACGCCGCGCCGGCCGCGATCCGCCGGGCCACCCTCGCCCTCGACATGCTCGTCATGCGTCGCCGCCACCTCCTCGTAGCCCTACATCCACTCCTTGCCCCGTACCGCCTGTCCGCCAATCTCAACAGGGAGTGAACGCCAGCCCCGGCGGGGCCGCCGGCCTTAGGCTGACGGCACCACTACGACCACTTCTTTGTGCAAGCAACCGGAGACAACGGTGCAATTCCACGACTCGATGATCAGCCTCGTCGGCAACACCCCGCTGCTGAGGCTCAACAGCGTGACCAAGGGCCTTCAGGCGACCGTCCTGGCCAAGGTGGAGTACTTCAACCCGGGCGGCAGCGTGAAGGACCGCATCGCCCTGCGCATGATCGAGGCCGCCGAACAGAGCGGTGAGCTGAAGCCGGGCGGCACCATCGTGGAGCCGACCAGCGGCAACACCGGCGTGGGCCTGGCGATCGTGGCCCAGCAGAAGGGCTACCGGTGCATCTTCGTGTGCCCGGACAAGGTGAGCACCGACAAGATCAACGTGCTGCGGGCGTACGGGGCCGAAGTGGTCGTCTGCCCGACCGCCGTGGCGCCCGAGCACCCGGACTCCTACTACAACGTCTCCGACCGGCTGGTGCGCGAGACCCCCGGGGCCTGGAAGCCGGACCAGTACTCCAACCCCAACAACCCGCTCTCCCACTACCACTCGACCGGGCCCGAGCTGTGGCAGCAGACCGACGGCCGGATCACCCACTTCGTGGCGGGCGTCGGCACCGGCGGCACCATCTCCGGCACCGGCCGCTATCTGAAGGACGTCAGCGACGGCCGGGTCAAGGTGATCGGCGCCGACCCGGAGGGCTCCGTCTACTCCGGCGGCTCCGGGCGTCCGTACCTGGTCGAGGGCGTCGGCGAGGACTTCTGGCCGACCGCCTACGACCGCACCGTCGCCGACGAGATCGTCGCCGTGTCCGACAAGGACTCCTTCCAGATGACCCGCCGGCTGGCGAAGGAGGAGGGCCTGCTGGTCGGCGGCTCCTGCGGCATGGCCGTGGTGGCCGCGCTGCGGGTGGCCGAGCGGCTGGGCCCGGACGACGTCGTGGTCGTCCTCCTGCCCGACAGCGGCCGCGGCTACCTCAGCAAGATCTTCAACGACGAGTGGATGGCCGACTACGGCTTCCTGGAGGACGAGGGCCCGAGCGCCCGGGTCGGCGACGTCCTCAGCGACAAGGTGGGCGGACACATCCCCTCCCTCGTCCATATGCACCCGGATGAGACCGTCGGCCAGGCCATCGAGGTGCTGCGCGAGTACGGCGTCTCCCAGATGCCGGTCGTGAA